>NZ_CBDRFA010000020.1:0-117639 GCF_965343085.1 Nocardiopsis synnemataformans
TTGGCTTGGGAGGCCACTCGAGCGCACACGAGGGCACAGGAGTGAGCCTCTACTGCTGTCGGAAAGTGGTGTGTGGTGTGTGCCCCCACCCCGGTGAACGGCTCGCCCAGAAAACTCCGTCCGAGGAGTTCGCTGATTCTCCGGACAAGCACCCCCGATCCTGGCTACGGTCATCTCGAACACAGCGACGAAACCAACAGGGTCGGGATGTGGGGGCACGATGCCACAGGCCAGCACACGGCGGTTGCGAACCATCGCCGACCCGTTCCTGGCCCCCACGCCGACCGGGGTGAGCGTGCGTGACCGGCTCAAGGGCCTCACGCCACGGGACGAAGCGGTACTGCGGGCCGTGGGCGCCCATCTGGGATCGCTCGCCTCCACGGACCTGGCCACCCGATGCACGGACGGTACCGGCCACGACAAAAACGCCTGGGCGGCCCGCAAACGGGGGGTGACCCCTGTCTCGTCCTCTCGATGGGCGGGGGCGATCACTAAAGCTTCGAATGAGCAGTGGGCGCTGGCCCGCCGCAGCCAACTCGCCCACCTACACCGCCTCCAGGCGGGGATCGACACCCTGCGCCACCGTCTGTCCCAGCCCCTGGGAACCCCGGGCACCAAGAGCGCCCCGGGCGGGTACGCCTCCCGGCAGGAGTGGCACGCCAAGTCCCGACGCCTGGCCGCCCTGGAGAATCGGCACGCGGCAGAGGTGGCCGACTGGGATGTGGGGCGGGTCCATGTGGTGCGCGGCGGCAAACGGTTGCTGAACACCCGCCACCACCTGGACCAGGCACAGCTGACCGAGACCGCGTGGCGGGCCCGCTGGGAGGCCGCCCGCTTCTTCCTGTCCGCTGATGGTGAGTCCGGCAAACGCTACGGCAACGAGACGATCCGCATCACCCCTGAGGGGCAGACCTCGATCAGGCTGCCCGCCCCGCTGGCGCATCTGGCCAACGCTGCGCATGGTCGGTACGTGCTCTCCTGCCGGGTGGCCTTCGCCCACCGGGGCACCGAGTGGGCCGACCGGGTCGAGGCCGACGGGGCGGTGGCCTACCGCATCCACCTGGATGCGGGTCGGAACCGGTGGTACGTGAGCGCATCCTGGACCCCCGCTCCTGTCCCGCAGGTGCCGTGGGAGGCGGCGCTGGCCCACGGGGCGGTCGGGGTGGACGCCAACGCCGACCACCTGGCCGCCTGGCAGCTCGACACCCACGGCAACCCGATCGGGAACCCGCGCCGGTTCGCCTTCGACCTGTCCGGGAACTCCCAGCACCGGGACGCGCAAGTGCGCCACGCCCTGTCCCGACTGCTGCGCTGGGCCACCGGATGCGGCGTGCGGGCCATCGCGGTGGAGGACCTGGACTTCGCCCGCGAGAAGACCCGGGAGAAGCACGGACGCCGCAAGAAGTTCCGGCAGTTGATCAGTGGTTTTCCCACCGCTCGGTTGCGGTCCCGGCTGGTGTCGATGGCCCACACCCTGGGGGTCTCGGTCATGGCCGTGGACCCGGCGTACACATCCCGGTGGGGTGCCCAGCACTGGCAAAACCCCTCACCACCAAACACAGGAAGGTCTCCCGGCACGATGCGGCCAGCATCGCGGTCGGCAGGCGCGCCCAGGGCCACCCGGTCCGGCGACGGACGGCACCGCCCCCACACCACCGGAGTGATGGTGCGGGGCATCGGACCGCCCAGGCCACACCGGATGGCTCTGGGCGCGAGGGAAACCGCCCACCCGTCACGGAGCGTGCACGCGATGCGCGTGGCCGGACGCGGCAGGAACGCGGCGACCCAGCCCATCCAGAACCGTTCGGGATGGGTGCAGTGCCAGAGTGACCCCCAGGGCCACTTCTGATCACTGTTCAGGAACGGTCAGTTCGCGCTACAGGAGACCGTCGGCCAGGTCCAGTTGCCGTTGTGGTCGATGGTCACGCCCCAGTTGTCTCCGTTGCCGTTGGGCCTGGCGGTCAGCACCTGGGAGCTGGGGTAGTCGGCGCTGATGTTCCAGGTGGAACTGATCCTGGCCGGGGACGGCACGTTCATCGTCACGGTCCAGTCGCTCGAACCGCTGACCGAGACGTTGAGGTTGTACCGGTCGCTCCACTGCTGGCCAGCGGACAGGGTCGCGGTGCAGCCGCCACCACCGGGGTTGCCGCCGCCACCGCCACCGCCACCGCCGGAGCCCACCGTGATGTTGGAGCTGCCGCTGCTCTGGTAGCCCTCCGTGGCCATGATCATGTAGTCGTGGTTGCCCAGGTTCATTCCGGCGCGGGCCCACGCGTCGAAGTGGTTTCCGGAGGTGATGGTTCCGCCCGTCCGCCTCGACTGGCGCACGCTCCAGTACTGGGGGAAGGTCTGGATGCCGTCGATGGAGGGGGCGTCGTAGCGCATCGTCCGGTAGATGTCGTACGTGCCGCCGTCGCTGGTGACCGTGCCCATGTGCGTTCCGGTGGGCCGGTAGGTGCCCCAGTTGTCGACGACGTAGTACTCCACGAGCGGGCTCCTCGTCCACCCGTAGAGCGTCAGGTAGGAGTTTCCGGACGGGTTGAAGCTGCCCGAGTAGTTCACGGTCCTGCGCCCGCCGGTGGGCCAGCCCTTACCGGCGACGAAGTTGCCGGTGTTGCTCCATGAGGTGCTGTAGTTGCCGCCGGAGCCCAGTTCCATGGAGACGGTCCCCTGGCTGTCGGTCCAGAAGGAGTAGAAGTAGCCGTTGTGGGTGCCGGTCTGGTTGGTGGTGATGGCCGCGCTGGCCGTGCCGGGCAGCAGCGCCAGGGTCGTGACCAGCGCGACCGCGACGGCGCAGACCCGGCCGACGAGCGTTCTGGCGCGACCGCGTTCGCCGCTGCGCGGGGGTGCGGGGGAATCGTTCATGAGTGCTTCCTCCTCGTGCTTGGGGGGTCAGGAGGCGTGCGCAGGACCGGATCGGGGGTGATCCGACCCGACGGGGATCGTGAGCCCCGTCACAGGCTCAGTGTCCGTCTGGCTCCGTTGCGTTGTCAATAATTTCCGGAAGATTCCGGATAGCTTGGAGGGCGCACCTCCTTCTGTGCGGCACACCCCCTGTTCAGTGATCTGGAGATACGGTGCGCTCGCGGTCGACCGCCCTTGGTTCCGGAAGGCTTCCGGATCATGGCGGGCGAGAACACCTGTCACGAGCGCGCCAAGGGCCCGGCACGTGCGGGCAACGCCGCCTCGCACCGGCCCGACAATTCGCTCCGGCCTCCCTCCCGGGCCCGGCCCCGTGCCATGCTGGGAGTCATGGAGGTCAAGGAACCGCGGCTGGAGATCGAGTACTGCACCCGGTGCCGGTGGCTCCCGCGGGCCACCTGGATGGCACAGGAACTGCTGACCACGTTCGAGGCCGAACTCGGCGAGGTCGCGCTCATCCCGGGCACCAACGGCGTGTTCGAGGTGCGCCTGGACGGGGAGAGCGTGTGGTCGCGCCGGACCGACGCGGCCTTCACCGACGCCGCCGAGCTCAAGCGCCTCGTCCGGGACCGGATCGCCCCCGAACACCACCTGGGGCACTCCGAACTGCCCTCGGACGGCTAGAGGCCGAGATCACGCCCGTTCGCGTCCGGCGCGAACGGGCCCCTTCGGGAGCGCGAGGAGAGCGGAAGCGGGCGGCAGCCGCTGCCGAACCCGGACCGTTCAGGAACGCCGGAACGGCCGGCGGCGCCGGTCACGGCCCCCGGGCCGGGCGCGCCCCCGCGGCGCCCACGGCAGCCACGGCTCACGCGGCGGGTGGGCGACCCGCGTCTGTTCGTCCTCTCCGGCCAGCGCCCGCTCGGCCCCCTCGGGTTCGAGCCCGGCGAACAGCATGATGTCGGTGGCGACCATCCGCACGTACAGGTGGGCGGCCCCGGTCACGGGATCGTCCGCCGCGTCGTCGTCGAAGGGCCCGACCAGGACGAGCACCCGGTCGACCGCACGCTGGCGCGCCGCGCGGCCCCCGAGGTCCGCGGCCAGCACGTCGAGCACGGAGGCCATCTCACACACCACCGGCGCCAGGCGTCGGCGCTCGTCGGTCTCGGTGGCGGCGGTGGTCCGCGCGAGCGACAGACAGCTCTCCCCGAGGATGATGAGCCGGTCGACCCTCTCGTCCTCGTACCGCAGCGGCTCGGGGTCGGTCCACCGCGCACTGGACCAGCGCACCGTGCGGTGGCTGTTCTCGCGTGCGCGGCTGAGGTCGGCCATCGGTCTGCTCAGAGCGCCCAGGCGGTCCACCGTCCACAGGGAGGGGTCCTCGTCCTCCTCCAGCGCGCGGCCGGTCGCGCCGAGCAGGCGGACCATCTCCGCCAGCGCGGCCGCCTCGGCCCGGCGCAGCCGCGAGACCACACGCGCGGGGAACAGGATCTGGCTCACCACGAGCGCCACGCCCGCCCCGATGAGGGCGTCGATGAGCCTGCCGAACCCGATGTGGCCCTCCGCGAAGGCCACGGTGAGGATCGCGCCGGCCGCCGCCTGGGCGATCACGAGCCGGGCGGCGCCGACGGCGACGGCGATCGCCATCGCCACGCCGGTGGCGGCGGCCAGAGCCCCGTAACCTCCGCCGGTGACGACCAGGGTCAGTTCACCGACGACGATGCCGATGACCACGCCGAGCAGCATCCGCACGGCGTTGGTCCCCCGCTCCCCGCCCGCGGCGTTGAGCGCGATGACCGCGGCGATCGGCGCGAAGAACGGGGAGTGGTCGCTGACGAGGCCGCCCGCGATGATCCACGCCGCGGTCGCGGCGACCGTGGCCTGCACCACCGATCCCCCGTCCGCGGACAGGCGGTCCAGCGCCGCCGACCCCGTGCGGGCCGCCGACCGCAGTCCGGCGCGGACGAGACCGCTCAGAGACCGCATGCCCCTCCCGCCACCTCCGGTTCCGGCGGGCTCCGCACGCCCGCGTGGACACAGCCACTGCCACCACAGCTACCCACGAGGATCACATGGTCACCCTATGAACACGAAAGCCCCACACCTCACTTGGGCAGAAGCCGCACGCACCGCTTCTCCCACGGGAGGAACACGGGCTTCCCCAAGGGAGGCTCTCCCAAGGGAAAAGGAGGAGTCCGCGTAGAAACGCGGTCGCCACCGGATCGCGGACCGCCCGCCGAATCGCGCGCACACCCCTGGCCGAGCCAGGACATGTTCCGTACGATCACCACCGGTGAGGAGAACGGCGCTTCCCCCGACCCCCGGCCCACCCGGGCACTCCGGCCCTCGCCCGCGTACCGCCCCCCGCCCCCTGCCCCCAGGAGAGACGTGAGCAAGAGAATCGGTATCGTCGGCGCCGGGACGGCTGGCCTGCACCTGGGCCTACACCTGCTGCGGCACGGTGTGGAGGTCACCCTCTTCACCGAGCGCTCGCCGGACGAACAGCGGCGGTCGAAGGTGCTCAACACCGTCGCCCACCACGCCGTGACCGTGGAACGCGAGCGTGCCCTCGGCGTGGACCACTGGCCGGCACAGGAGTTCGGCTATCCCGGGCACGAGTACCGGGTGGGCCCCGGACCGGAGCCCACCGCCTTCCGGGGCCGCTTCCGCGCGCCCAGCCGGGCCGTGGACTACCGGATCTACCAGCCCCGGCTGACCGAGGACTTCGCCGAGCGCGGCGGGGAACTCGTGCTCGGCCGCCTCTCCCCCGACAACCTTCCCTCTCTGGCCTCCCGGTTCGACCTGGTCGTGGTGTGCACCGGACGCGGCCCGTTCGCGGAGGTGTTCGAGCGCGACCCCGCGCACTCGCCCCTCACCCGCCCCGGGAGGGTGCTGTGCGCCGGTCTGTTCACCGGCGTCGCCCAGCAGCCCGTCCCCCAGGTGACCTTCCACGTCTCCCCGGGAGCGGGCGAGATGATCGAGATCCCCACCTGGACCGACGGCGGCCTGGTCATGGCCCTGGTCATCGAGAACCACCGCGGCTCTGCCCTGGAGGCCCTGGCGGCCACTCCCTACGAGGAGGACCCCGAGGCTTACCGCGACCTCGCTCTGGGGCTGCTCCGCGAGCACTACCCGGACTGCTCCGAGCGGATCGACCCGGCGGAGTTCGGCCCCCTGGACGGGCCGCGCGGCATCCTCCAGGGCGCGGTGACCCCCGTGGTGCGCCGCACGCACACGGTGCTGGACGACGGCACCGTCGTGCTCGCCCTCGGCGACGCGCACGTCACCGTGGACCCCCTGCTCGGCCAGGGAGCCAACATGGCCTCCCACGCCGCGTGGGTGCTCGCCGAGGAGATCGTCCGCCAGGACGTCCTGGACCGCCGCTTCGTCGACCACGTGGACATGCGCAGGCAGGACCGCGTCCTGTCGGCGTTTCGCACCACCAACCTGCTGATGGAGAACCTGGAGGCCATGCCCGCGGACTTCGTGGAGTTCCTCGGGGAGCTGAGCCGCAACCGCTCCCTGGCCGACGAGTTCACGGAGTGGTTCAACTATCCCGAGCGCTTCTGGGACGACCTGGCCGATCCCCGGCGCACGGCCGCCTGGATCGCCCGGCACACCCCGGCCTCCGTGTGAGACGCGGCGGCCCTCACACCGGGCCGAGGTCGGCCAGCAGGGCGTCCAGGACCGTCTCCTCCTCGACCCGTACGCCGTGCGCGGCCATCTCCTCGGCGAGGAGCGGATCCCAGTCGGTCGGGGCGGCGCTACCCGACAGCGGCCGCGCCCGCTCCCCCAGGGAGGAGCGGTAGTCGGCGGCGGTGAGCCGCCACGGCCGCCACGGCACCTGTCGGGCCAGCGCGTTGGCGATACGCACCCCGCCCCAGTCGAAGTCGGTGTGCAGCCGGGCGACGGCTCCCCCGTCCACCGCCTGGCGCAGCAGGGTCAGGGCGGCCGCGCTCGCCCCACCCTGGAGGCAGACCAACGGCGCGCACTCCGCGCCCCAGCGGTCGGCGGCTCCGGCGACCACGACGGGGTTCTCGCACACCGAGACCGTCCGGCCCGGCCACGAGGTGTGCCGGGGGTCGCAGACCAGCTGTCGCAGGGTCAGCACGGCCGGCTGTCCCGCCTCGGCCAGGGCCGCCAGCGCCCGGCCCGTGGCGGTTTCCGGGTTCCCGGGCAGGTTGAGGACCAGCACGGTGGAGGAGAGTTCATCCTTGAGCACACCCACCGAGGCCCACACACGCCGCCGCCAGGCCGCGCCCTCGCCCTCGGCCTCACCGCCCAGCAGGCGGGCGGCGCCCAGGACCAGGGTGGTCACCGAACGGTCGTCGTCCAGGGCGTGGGCGTCTCCCAGGACCCGGGCGGCCAGCTGGGACAGGGCGACCCCGTCGGCGGGCAGCGCGTCCACCGTCCGGGCGACCGCCTCCACGAGGGGGGCGGCCTCCTCCGGCCCGGTGGCCATCCGGCGCACACGGCCGTCCCGTCGCACGTCGGCGCACCACGCCTCCAAGGCGGGAACGCGGGCGCACACCCGCTCCAGGGGGGCGAAGACCCGCGCCCAGGCGCGCTCCTCGCGTTCCTGCTCCTCCTCACGCGCGACCACGGGCCCGGTGAGCAGTTCCACCGCCGCGGCCAGACCGCCGGGGCAGGCGCCGCTGCGCCGGAGGACGTCGTCGATCCGCTCCAGGCGCACGCTGACGTTGCTTCCGCGTCCGGGTCGGCGGCCCACCAGCGCGGCGAGCGCGGCCCGCTCCTCCTCCGTCGCACCGCTGCGGGTCACGGTCCCGGTCAGGGGTCTGCCCTCGTACAGGCGGCGGCGCGACCGCTCCAGGAGCCAGGCCGTGGCCGGGGTGCCGAGCAGGCGGCGCAGGCGCGGCAGGTCGGGTCCGGTCACTCCCACAGCCCTTCCTGGGTCGGCTGGCCGCCGTCCGCACCGGAGCGGTCCCCGGCGGCCGCTCCCCGCGCGGCCTCCCGTCCGGACCCGTTCGGTTCGTCGGCCAGGAGTCGCTCGCGGCCGTTCCACTCCCAGCGGGTGACCAGGACCGCGGGGACCCCGTCCACCCGGGACAGCTGGGCGATGGCCAGGCCGGGGACCTGCGGGTAGCATCCCCACTCGCGTTCGCTGGTCATCACCACGTCCAGGTCGAAGGCGTGCAGCAGCCCCAGGCACTTGGCGCGGGAGTCGTCGTCGACCCCGGCGAAGGCCTCGTCCAGCATGATCAGGCGCGGGGCGTGCGGGTTGGTCGTGGTGGCGTAGTAGGAGGAGGCCGCGGAGAACAGCGGGATCGACGCCGAGAGCACGCGTTCGCCGCCCGAGGCGGGACCGGTGGCGCTGTTCCACTGCCCGTGCTGGTGGCGCTGCACGGTGAACCGGTGCCAGGAACGGTAGTCCAGTGCCCTGGCCAGGCGGTCGAACCACGGGGCGCTGGGGTCCCGGTCGCGTTCGCGTTCGATGAGGCGCTGGAGGAAGTCCCCGACGGCCGCGCGGTCGTCCGCCGACCACGCGTCCGCGGTCTGGCGCAGCAGCCGGTTGCGGGCGGCCGCCACACCCTCGGGGGCGTCCCGGTTGAGCCGCCACAGCAGCCGCAGCCGCATACCGGTGCTGGTGGGGCGCTCCTCCAGTTCGGTGTTCATCCGCTCCACCTGGTGCTCGGCGGCGCCGATGAGGTTCTGTAGCGTGCCGGCGACCTCGGTGAGCAGGTGGTTCTCCAACACCTCGCGTTCGCGGGCCGAGAGCAGTTCGCGCCGTGCCGCCACCTCCCGGGCCAGCGCCGCGGAGAGTTCGGGGACGGGCTGTTCGCGCCCCTGGAAGGTGACCCGGACGATGATGACCCCCGCCTCGGGCCAGGACGCGGCGCCGTGCCCGTGCTGGGACAGCGCGTCCTGGAGGTTCTTGAACTGCTGGGACAGGTTCTTCTGGAGCCGGCCCCAGGTCTGGTCGGAGTCCTCGGTCGCCTCCAGGGAGCGGTCGACGGCGCGCGCCAGGCGCACGGCCGGGTCGGCCGCCCACTCCCTGGCCGTGTCGGGCACCTCCAGGTCGGGCAGGGCGATGGCGAGCACGCCGGTGGCCGCGAAGGCGCGCAGGGCGTCGACCGCCTCGGCCCGGGCACGCGCGCTCTCGGCGATGTCGTCGTCGAGTCCCTCCACCCGCCCGGCGGCCCGGCCCCGGCGGTCCAAGGCGTCGGCGCGCTCCCCTTCCAGCAGGCGTGAGCGTTCCTGGCACTCCTGGAGCTGCTGCGCGACCTGGGTGAGCATGCGGTTGAGCTCGGCCACCGCCGTTCCCACGGTCCGGCCGAGCGTGTCGCGGCGTTCGGCCGCCTCCTCGGCCTCCAGGCGCAGTTCCCCGGCCCGCTCCGCGAGGTCGGTGGCGAGCTGGTCGGCGCGCTCGGCCTCCTCCCGCTCGCCCTCCCGTGTCCGGTGCGTGTCCAGGTGCGTGCGGACCGCGGGCCACAGCTCCGCCAGGGCGACCCGGTAGGAGGACAGTGCCTCGCGTTGGGCGGACAACTCCGCTTCTTCGGTGGGTGTGCCCAGTTCGGCGGCGGTCTCGGCGAGTTCGGCCCGTGCCCGGTCGAGCCGGTCGCGGAGCCGGTCGAGTTCGGCGGCGCGCTCGTGCCTGCGGCGGGTGAGGGCGACGGTGGCGCGCACGGCGTCGGCGACCCGTGCGTGCGCGGCGCGCAGGGCGGCGTCGTCGGGCAGGGCGTCGAGCTCGGAGCGCAGCACGCGGCGGCGCTCGGCCAGGGCCGCCAGGGCGGTGTCGATGCCCGACAGGCGCTGTTCGACGGTGTCGAGTTCGCGGGCGATCTGGTCGAGCCGGTCGCGGCGGGCCTGTTCCCGGGCGCCCTCACCCAGGTGGCGGGCCTCGTCCTTGGTCCAACTGCCCCGCAGGGCGCCGGTGCGGAAGCGGCCCTCGACGGTGACCCAGGTGGTGACGTCCTCGCGTTCGGATGTGCCGACGGCGGCCAGGAGCGCCGCCACCCGTGAGGGGGCGACCGCGTGTGCGCCGGGGTCGTCGGGGTCGATGGCCGGACGCAGGAGCAGCCCCAGATGGGGGCCGGGTACGGGGGCGCCCGCGACGGCCAGGGTGTCGTGTCCCCCGGCGGTGGTGAGGGAGCCGTCGGGGGCCACCCAGGCGTCCAGGAGCCCGGAGGCCTCCAGCGCCGCTTCGAGGCGGGCGCGTTCGACGGCGGTGAGGTGCTCGGCGAAGTCGACGAGCTTCCACAGGGGCGCGCCCGGGCGTTCCCGTCCGCGCGGGGCGGTGCGGGTGTGCGGAACCGGCGGGGGCGCGGGGCGCCCGGCCCGGAGCTGTTCGCGTTCGTCCTCCAGCGCCTGCCGGTCGCGGTGCAGGGCGTCGCGCTCCACGCCCAGTTCGGCCTCGCGTGCGGCCAGTGCCGTCTCCACCCGTTGGGCGTGCCGCCGGGTTCCCTGGCGGACGGGGTCGGGGCCCTCCAGGGTGGTGGCCCAGTCCGCGGCCTGGTCGAGCAGCCCCGGCAGGTCGTCGGGGCGCAACTCCGCGCAGGAGTCGAGGTGACCGCGTACGGACGCGACGTGCTCGCGCGCGGCCGCGTCCAGGTCCTGCTCGGCCTGGGAGCGGGCCAGGTCCAGGTCCGCGAGTTCGGTCTCGGTGTCCTCCAGCCGGGTACGCGCCCGCAGGTGGTGGCCCTGGGCCTCGTCCGCGGCGCGCAGCAGCGCGGCGGTGTGGTCCAGGGCGCGGGCGCGGCGCTGGACCAGGTCCTCGGCGTCGCGGCGGGCGGGTTCGGCGTGCTCGGGAAGGGCCCGGTCGACGGTGTCGCGGTGCTGGCCGTCCAGGCCCGCGCGCCGGGCCTCCCCGGTCGCCCGGTCCCGGACGCGTTCCAGCTCCAGGTCCGCCTGTTCGACGGCCCGGGCCGCCTGGTCGAGCCGGTGCCGGGCGCGTGTGGCGTCGCCGCGGGCGCGTGTGGCGTCCGTGGCGCCCCGCTCCGCCCGGTGCGCGCTCTGGTCGGCCTCCGCGCGTGCCCGGTCGAGGTCGCGTGCGCTGTCCATCTCGGGGCTGCGGCGCAGTGACTGGTCCTGTCCGCGCAGGCGCGCGGCGCGGGAGGCCAGCTCGTCGGCCTGGGCGTCGATCCGGTCCAGGTCGGCCTGGGCGGTGTCGTGGGCGGCCAGCGCGGCGGTGCGTTCGGAGGTGAACCTCTCGTACCGGGAGTGCTCCTGGCGGGGCGGGCGGGCGGCGCGCCTGGCGGCCACGCGCGCGTAGTGGCGGTAGTGGTCCAGGAAGGCGGAGGAGGCGCGTTCGGCGTCGGCCATCGCCCCCAGTTCCTCCTCGTCGTCCTCCAGTTCGCGGTAGGCCTCGGCGACGTCGGCGATGACCGCCTGGTCCACCGGCGGCAGGGCCTCGGTGAGCGCCTTGGACAGAGCGGTCTCGCTGGGACGCTTGGACAGCTGCGGCTGGCGCAGCTGGATGAGCAGGTCCACCAGGGAGCCGTAGCGCTCCTCGCCCAGGCCGAAGAGGGCCTCGTCGACGGCCCTGCGGTAGTCCCCGGCCTGGTCGTAGACCATGCCGCGGCCCTCGACCGCCTCGATCAACCGGTCCCGGGACAGGGCGGTGCGGGTGGCGTCGAGCAGGCTGAGCCCGTCGGGTCCGGTGCCGATCCGCTGGGTGGTGGAGAAGTACCAGCGGCGGGCGATGCCGCGTCCGGTGACCGCCTTGAGGCCGCAGCCCAGGGTGCGGTACTCGGCGGTGCCGTCGGCGTCGCGGCGGCCGAACTCGATCCAGGTGTAGCCGAGCCGCTCGTCGTGCGGGTGCTCACCGCCCAGCAGCAGGTTCCACTCCATGCGCTTCTTGGGGTCGCCGTCGGGTTCGACCCGGTGGGCGGACAGCTCCCCGTCCAGCAGGAACGGCAGGGTCAGGGCGAGCACCTTGGACTTGCCGGTGCCGTTGTTGCCGCGCAGCAGCAGCCGCCCGTCGCGGAAGTGGAACTGCTCGTCCTCGTAGTAGAACAGGTCCACGACGCCCAGGCGCAGGGGCTGCCAGCGTTCCCGTCCGGGTTCGGGCAGGGTCACGGAGTCTCTCCCTCGGGTGTGCTGACGTGGGGTTCGGCGACGGAGTAGCGGGCCAGTGCCGGGCGCGGCGCGACCGCGGGCCGGTCGTCCACGAGGACCGTCTCGACCAGCCCCAGGCCGCGCAGGCGCTCCACGGCGGTGGCCACCAGCGCGGGTTCGTTGCCGGGGGCGCGGGCCGACTTGGACCAGTAGGAGGAGTGCTCGCGGGCCAGTTCGCGCACCTTGTCGCCGAGTTCGTCCAGGGTGAGGGGGCGCCCCGCCGCGGCCAGGTGTTCGGCCAGGAGCAGGGTGGCGTGCCCGGGTGTGCCCTGTTCGGGCATGCGCAGATCGGTCAGGGCGTCGTCGGGGTCGACCATGGCGATGCCCTCGGCGCGGACCTCGGCGACCAGGCCGGTGAGCTCGCCGATCCTGCGGGTGATGGCGGCGCGCTGGCTGACGAGGTAGGCGAGCTCCCCCTCGGTGAGGGTGTCGAAGTACAGGACGGGGTCGTCGAGCAGGCGCCGGGTGAGGCGGTGGCGGATGGCGGTGTTGCGCAGGTCGTCGCTGTCCAGCTGGTGGGCCACTCCGTCCTCGGCCAGCGTGTGCAGCCGCGCGGCGTGGTCGGTGTCGGCGATGGTGGAGGGGCCGCGCGCGCCGGCGAGCATGCCCGTCAGCACGCGCCGGTCCACGTCGTAGAGGGCGTCTCCCCGGTCGCCGACGAAGGCGCCCTCGTCCCCGGCCACCCGGGAGAGCACCCCCAGGCCGACCAGGAGCCGTACCACCGCCACCAGGTCCATGCGCTGGTCGCGGGTGGACAGGGTGAAGTCCAGGTCGGCGAACTCGGGCGCGGAGGCCTCCAGTACGACCTGTTCGGCCAGGCGGCCCAGGGCGGTCTGTGCCTCGGCCCGCTCCAGGACGGCCAGGGACAGGCAGAGCAGGACGTAGCGGCGCCGGTCGAAGGCGAGTCTTCCCCTGCCCTCCTCACGGGCCGGGTGGGTGGCGTCCCCGGGGTCTCCGGGGACCTTGCGCAGCCGTGCCGTCTCGGCGTCCACGTGCAGCCGCCAGCCGGTGTTGCGGTCGAACCACTGGCGCAGTTCGAGGGCGTGGTCGCGTACCTGCCGGAACTCGCGGGGGTGGGCGGAGGCGCGCAGCAGCGGCTGGCGGAGCAGGGCGCGCGCGGCGCGGTGCAGCTCCTCGGGGGTGCTCATCAGTCCTCCCTCCCGCCGGTCAGGTCGACGATGCGCACCAGGTGGTCGGGGCCGTGGAAGGTGCCGCCGGGGGTGCGCACGGTGGCGGTGCGTCCGTCGTCCAGGGCGCTCAGGTGGATCTCCATGGTGCCGTCGTTGCTGGTGGCGACGGTGTGTTCGGTGTCGGGCCCCCAGCGGGACAGGGCGTCGCCGAGCAGTTGGAGGAACAGTCCGAAGGCGACGGGGTCGAGCTCGTCCAGGTCCGACAGGCGCACCTGGCCGCGGGTGGCCAGCCGGGCGCGGGCGGCGGCGGCCTCTTGGGCCTGCTTGCGGGCGAGCTCGGCCAGGTAGCGGCGTTCGTCGCCGCGGTCGATGACCTTGCGCGCGCGGCCGCGCCGCTCGTAGCTGCCGGTGCGGCGCAGGCGCGGGCTGATGGTGAGGCGGTCGGCCTCGGCCCAGGGCGTGGTGGGGGCGATCGGTTCGCGTTCGCGCCGCTCCGCCGTGGCGGGGTCGACGGTCAGGTGGCGGGAGGAGTGCAGGGCGAAGGCCGTGCGCCACAGCCGGTGGCGGGCGTCGTCGTCGGGGGCCTCGGCGAACCACCGGGCCAGGGTCCGAAAGTCCGCGGACCGGTCGGAGCGGCCGGTGCGGCGCTCGTTGATGACCGCGACCACCCGCAGCAGCTGGGGGATGGCGCCGCGGGCGCTGACCCGCAGCCGCTGCGCCTGGGCCGGGGCGCCGGGGGCGGACAGGAACCAGGAGCGCAACCCCTCCCAGCGGCGCTGCCAGCGCTCCAGGGCCCGGTCGAAGTCCGCGCCGCCGGTGGTCTCGGCGCCGGGATCGGCGGGCCTTCCGTCCGGGGCGGCGTCGGCGGCCTCGCGTGCGGCGGCCACGCGCAGCAGGTCGCCGACCGGCCCGGGCCGGGAGGCGGTCCCGTCGAGTTCGGTGAGCAGGAGGGCGATCTCGCCGCCCCGGGTGATGAGGTCGCCGATGAAGCGCTCCAGGTAGGAGATGAGGCGGTCCTTGTAGGCCAGGAAGGCCTCGACGTCGGCGTCGTGCAGGTCGATGGTGCGCTGGAGGGACCCCATGAAGGCGCGGGCGTTGTCGGCCAGGTCGGTGAAGCGCTCCACGAGGCCGAGCAGGGTCAGGTGGACGACCGCCTCGTCGGAGCCCTCGTGCGCGGTCAGTTCCAGCAGGGCGCGCAGCTGTGTGGCGATGTCGGCCAGGGCGACGGCCTGGAGCGAGCCCTTCTGTCCCAGCGCCTCGTCGTAGGCCGCGAGGGCCCGTTCGGCCGCCTCCCCCTCCCGGGTGAGCTGGTAGATGTGGCGGCGGCGGTAGAAGTCCTCCACGGCCGTGACGCGCTCGGTGTCGGGGTCCTGGCGCAGGTTGCCCCACGTGTAGAGGCTCTCCAGGGCCTTGGCGACCGGTTCGACGGCGGCGGGCCGCGCCTCCTCCGGCAGCCCGGTGTGGACCTCCTCGGGGCGAAGGTGCACGCGGAACTGCTCCTTGGCCCGGACGAACACCCCCATCACCGCGCGGTAGAGGTCGTTGTTGGGCGCGGTGAGGTGGGCGAAGACCGCGTAGGGCGTGTGGTCTTCGGGAGGACGGGAGGGAGTGGTCCCCTCCGAGAGCGGCCCGGGTTCAGAGGGAGGAGTCATCCCTTCCAGTATCGGCCTTGTGGGCTGTGCCCGGTGCGCCTTCGTGCGGATTGTCCGCCCGTGTTCGGCGGTGACGGCCCCGTACGCAGGCGGCGCGGCCGGATGGCGACGGCCCTGCGTACAGAAGGCGCGGCCGGGGGCGGGCGGCGCGGCCAGGGATGTGGGGTCACGTGGCCGGATGCGGACAGCCGCCCCATGGCCGAGGGCCACCCGAGCGGGTCGCCCCCTTCACTGTGATCTTGTACCTATAGCGAGGTTCATTGGCCATAAGTACAAGATCAGCGCAGGTCGGGCCGCACGCCTCACGCCGGCAACATTTCCGGCCAGGACACGGGGCGGCCCCGACCCCGGCGCGCGGCGGTTACCGGTACCGCGGCCAGTGCCGGAGCGCGGCGCGGGCGATCTCCGCCCCGGTCGGGGTGGCCGTGCCGTGGCCCCACCTGCCCGGGTAGGCGCCCATCAGGCGCAGCACACCACGGGTGCGGTGGACCAGGCCGACGACGTCCGAACCGGAGAGGCCGTTGGGGTGGCCGCCGGTGGTCTCCATGATCCGTGCCGTGTGCCTCTCTGGCTCGGTCTCGCCCGCGGCGAGGCTGAGCAGGAACAGGATGTCGGCGTACCCCTCCAGGGAGGACTCGGCGGCGAACGGGAGCCGTTCCATTACGTGCCTCCACAGCGCGGCCGGATCGGAGCGTGCCCCGCGCCCGGCCGGGGTCAACACGAGCTTCCCCCCGTACCGGCGCACCAGCCTCAGCGTTTGGGCTGACTCGCGCAGCAGCAGGACCGGGGCTGTCTGGTCCTCCCGGTTGAGCTGGCCCACCCACGAGTCCCCCAGGGACAGGGCCTCGGCCGCCTCCTCGACGCTCGCGGGGGGAAGGTACCCGGCCTTGGTGAGACGCACCCCGTCCCCGGCGAGGTGGTCGAGCAGCCACGTGAAGGGTGCGACCGCCGTCCGCACCGAGGCCGGATCCGGGTCGCCGCCGCCGTCCTCGAGCCGGGCCCGCTCCACGAGTTCCCTGACGGCCCCGTGCTCCGGGCACCCGCGGGACCAGTACACGACCTCGTCGACGGGGGTGGGCCGCTTCGGTTCCGGCACGGGCCCCAGCGCGTCGCGTTCATCCCGTGAGGGTCCCGTCCGGGGGAAGCGCGCGGTCAGGAGTTCGTTGACCCTTTCCCTGTCGAAGGGGACGGGCGCCCAGCCAGCGGGGTCGTAGCCCTCGTCCTGGCCGTATCCCTCACGGAAGTCAGCCTTCGCCTCGTCGTGGTGGGGGTGGTCGGGGTCGTTGACCGCGTTCCAGAACTCGTACCCGGGCACCCCTCCGCAGTCGTCCACCAGGGAGGGGCGGCGGCCCGCCGTGCACACCGCCCGGGGCGTGTCCTCGGCGAGGTCGCGGGTGTCCTGGAGCGTGAGGACGTGCTCCCAGGAGTCTCCGAAGTCGTACATGTAGAAGAGCTCGTCGCCCTTGCTGCTGAGCACCTCGTCGAGCCGGACCCGCCGCTCCGGGATCCCGGGGGTGCCCTCCTCGTCCGCGAAGGGCGCCAGGAAGTACCCGGTCCCCCGGCCGTGGAACCTTCCCCCGCCGGTGCCGAACTTGTGCAGGTGGCTGTCGTCCCAGCCGAACACCGCTTGGAGGATGTCGTGGACCTCGTCCAGGTAGAGGTCGCTGGCCAGGTCCAGCCGCCGCCACAACGGAGGCGAGGTGTGCGCGAGCTCCACCCTGACCGTGAGGACGGCGGGCGTGTCGCGACGGGGAGAACGGCGCGGGGAGGGGTCTGCGGCGCCCGATGCGAACATCACGTTCCGACCGTAGCGTGGCGGGGCGGCGGATGTGTGCCGTATGCGCCGATCGGTCTCTCCTCCGGAACCTTCGGGGCACTGCGTCCAAACGGTTTCCGTGCCGGTTACCGTCGGGGGCATGGTGATCCCGAGCGACGCGGAGATCCGCGCACTGCATGAGAAGTACGCGCCCACGAGGGAGGCGTTCGACCTCGTCCACACCCACTGCGAGATCGTGTGCGCGGTCGCCGAGCAGCTGCTCGACCGCTCAGGCCTGGCTCTGGACCGCGCCCTGGTCCGGGCGGGGTAAGCCGCCCTCACCACAATGTCGTAGGGCGTGGCTACGGTGTGTGCTGGTTCGAGGGGGTGTGCACACTGTGTTGACGGGGTTTCGGTACCGGCTCGCGCTCACCGACGAGCAGGCCCAGGCGTGCCAGACTTATGGCGATATCTGTCGGGCGGTGTGGAACACCGGCCTGGACCAGCGGCGTGAGGCCGTGTCCCGCTACCGAGAGAGCCAATCGGTCTTCCACTGCGGCAGGTGCGGGCACAGGGCGCACGCGGACGTGAACGCGGCCCAGAACACCCTGATGCGCGGATGGACTAACCCTTCGGGGTGAACCGTGCCAGCCTGCCGAGACCTCTGGGATGCCATGTCGACGAAGCAGGAACCAGCTGCGGCCGCGAGGCGCGCAGCGCCACCGCCCCGGCAAGGGGTGGTCGGAATCTCCCTCGTTCACGAGGAAGAGGAAGTCAAGTACGCGGACAAGTTCCACAGCAAGCGCACCCCGCCGGTGTTCTTCTCCGCCGACTCCTACGCCGCGTCCATCGCCCGCTTCGGCGAGGACAAGGTGACCCGCTTCAAGGAGCTGCGCACGCGCTTCGGAGTCCCCGACCTGGCCCCGCTCGTGGCCGCCCACGGCCACGCCCTGGTCTGAACCGGGCCCTGTGGGCCGCCGGACCAGGCGGGACACCCACTCACGAGGCAGGGCTCGTGGGGGCGCGCTCTCCCTCCTGACGCGCGGTCCTCCCCGGGACCGGCGTGGGACCCGCGAGGAGGTCCGCGCGCTATTTAATTGACAAGGAAGAAACTTCCCTAGGATGGTGTTGTTCGGGCAAAGGCGCCTCATCCTCCGAGGCCCGGGACCCTTCGAGACACGAGGGAACCCCTCGGACCTACTGACCTGGGAGACCACCATGTCCGATTCGGCGGAGTCGACACCGCAGGCGTCGTCCCTGGACGAGCGCAACCTGAGCGACGGCACGGGCATGGACGCCGTGACCCTGCGCGTGGGCGACCTGGAGTCGATGACCTCGTACTACGCGAACGCGCTCGCCCTGGAGCCCGTCGAGGAACGGGCGCACGGCCGCGAGGTGCACCGTGTGCTCGGCCGCGGCAGGACCCCCATGGTGCGGCTGGTCTCCACCCCGGGGCTGCCCGCCGTCGACGCGCGCCAGGCCGGACTGTTCCACACCGCGTTCCTGTTCGAGGACCCGGCGTCACTCGCCGCGACCGTCTACCGCGCGGCGCGGGAGCCGCGCAGCCGGTTCGTGGGCTCCTCCGACCACCTGGTCAGCGAGGCCTTCTACTTCACCGACCCCGAGGGCAACGGCATCGAGCTCTACACCGACCGGGACCGTTCGGCCTGGAGATACGACCAGGGGCGGTTGCGGATGGGCACGCTGTACCTCGACCCCAACGACTACCTGCGCGCACACCTCGACGAGGCGGTCGTCGCCGAGGGGCCGCGCCGGGCGGGCGGTGTCGGACACGTCCACTTGCAGGTCGGCGACATCGAGACCGCCAGGGCCTTCTACGTCGACGCGATCGGGTTCGAGACCACGGTCGACACCTACCCGGGCGCGCTGTTCGCGTCGGCGGGCGGCTACCACCACCACGTCGCGATGAACACCTGGCAGAGTGCGGGCGCGGGTCCGCGCGCCGCGAGTCTGGGGCTTGGCGACGTGGCGATCACCGTGCCCGCGCGGCAGGACCTCGACGCGCTCGTCACGCGCCTGAGGGCGCACAAGCTGGCCCACGCCGACACCGGCGGGTCGGTGGTGCTCCGCGACCCGTGGGACACACAGGTGACGGTCGCCCTTCCCGGCACCAGCGCCGAGGAGCTCCTGGACCGCTGACCATGGCCGCCGCCTGAGCGGAACAACCGGCTCCACGTGGTCGGCGGCCGCTCCACCCGGACTCATCGCCACCGCTTCGGGCCCCGGGGCGACACCTGCCCTCACGCGGGCTCCCATGAGCCCGGACACGTCCGGCGGGGTCGCTCCGGAAGCGGAGCGCGAGGCGCGCGGACCACTTCCGCCGGGCGGCGGTCAGTCCGTGGCCGGATGCGGCCACCGCCCTCCCGATCCGCCTCCGAGACGCCTCTCCGTGAGGGAACGCCGTCCCGCGACTGGTATCAACGACGGGTGACGCTCGACGGACCGGACGTGTCCGTGCGCATCGAACGGAAGAGGGGGCCTGTGGCCAGGAGCGACCGGGAACGCGCACACATCGTGGACTTCTGGCGGGCGGTGGAGCTCTTCGAACCGCAGAAGGTGGACCGCCCGGACCTTCGGGGTGACACTCCCGTCTGTGACGTGGACTCCGGGCTCCCCCTGCCCTGGGAGAAGGGAAGTCCCCTACGCAACAAGCGTCCGCCGCGCAACACGGTCTGGCGGCACACGGTCCACCTCGGGGTCTTCTCCACACGGGAGACCAACACCATCCTGGACGAGGCCTTCGGTGCCGATCCCAGGCAGGTGGAGGAACGGCCCGGCGCCGAGACCGCCCTGGGCGCCTTCGAGGTGGACGAACGGGGCCAGGCCCTGCTCGGCACGCAGGCGGTGTCCACCTGTGGTTGGGCCGTCGGCAGGACGCTGGCCCCCGGCCCGGGGGCCAAGGACTGGTTGGAGGGGTTCGCCGGGGTCGAGGAACGCTTCGAGACCCTCTACGCGTGGTTGGTCGCCGAACCGGGCCCGGGACCGACACGGGCGCTGCTCGCCCTGGTGGACGGCGGTCTCGTCTCCGCTCCCCTGGTCGAGCTCTGGGCGGCCGTGCGCGACTCGTTGGACGTGTCGGTCGAGGCGGCCGCCGCGGTCTCCGTGGACGGGTTCGACGCCGGGGTGTCGGCCTCGGCCGAGGTGTCGGCGGACGGCACCGCCGGTCCGCGTCCGCCCGCCGCGCCTGACGACCGCTCCTCGCGGGTGCTGGGGCACGGCGAGCTGAGGGCCCTGTGCCAGGTACTGGCGTCGCTGTTGGGCGTGCGGGGTCGGCTCACACTCGGCATGCGGATCAGGAGTTATCCGGTCTCCCAGGCCCGAGCCCAGGACGAGGCCGAACGCCAGGAGGTCCTCCTGGCCCGCCAGGCCGGTGACACCGAGGCCCGCCTGGACGAGGACGTGGACTCCGCGGACACCCCTCTGCTGAACAGCTTCATCGCCGACGACCTGGCCATGGTCGCCGAGGCCGTACGCGAGGGGCGGTACGGGGCAGCGCTGCACGACTACCTCTCCTCCTCCCGGGAGGTGTCCGCGATCGCCCGGCGGGACGTCCGCGCCGAGGGGGCGGCGGCGGTCCGTCGGGTCTCCCCCGAGCTGACACCGCCCGGGCGGTGGCCCGCCAAGGACGCCCACCCCCTCGCGCTGAGCCAGCAGATCGCGATCAACGCCATCACCCGCTCGCTGGGAGAGCGTCCGGGCCTGTTCGCCGTGAACGGTCCGCCGGGCACCGGCAAGACGACCCTGCTGCGGGACCTGGTCGCACACGTGGTCGTGGAGCGGGCTCGGGTGCTGTCCGGCCTGGACAAACCCTGGAACGCCTTCACCACGTGGGGCTCCTGGGAGACCGCCAGGGGACGGACCTCCTTTCCCCGGCTGCGCCCGGAGCTCGCGGGGTTCGAGATCGTCGTCGCCTCGGCCAACAACGGCGCGGTCGACAACGTGACCACCGAGATCCCGGGCCGCCAGGCCGTCGACGAGCGCTGGAAGCACGCCGACTACTTCGCGGCCACCGCCACCAACATGCTCGACGACGGCGAGAAGGCCTGGGGGACCCTGGCCGCCCAGTTGGGCAACGCACGCAACAGGCGCAGGTTCGTCAAACGCTTCTGGTGGGGAGACCGCCCCGACGGTTCTCGGGGTGAGCACGGCATGTACACACTGCTCAGGGAGCTCGACCAGGCGGACCGCGGTGACCAGGGCGCGGCCCTGCGGGAGTGGCGCAAGGCCGTCGAGGACTTCTCCCGGGTCCTGCGGGAACGGGACAGGCTGGTCGCGGTCCGCGAAGCGGTCGCCCGCGACCTGGAGCGCCTACCCGGGCTCAGGCGCGAAACCGACCGGGCGACCCGTACCGTGGCCGAGCGTGGGCGGGAACTGGTTTCGGCGCGGGGCGACCACGAGGAGACCGTGCTTCGGCACGAGGAGGTCCTGAAGCAACGGCAGTCCGTGGAGGCCGAACGCGCCCGGCACTGGGAGTTCAAGCCCGGTTTCTGGGATGTCGTGTTCTCCCTGGGCCGCCGGTTGCGCGAGTGGCAGAGGCGGGACGACGAGCTGATGGGGGTCGTGGAGGATCTGCGCTCGGTCGAACATGAGCGGGGGTTGGAGGAGGCGGAGGCACAGCAGCGGGTGAGCCGGTGCGATCTCGCCCTGGACACCGCCGACCGCGAGCTGGCGAAGGTCCGGAAGCGGCTCGTCTCGGCGGAGAGGACGGTGCACGCCGCCCAACGGAACTGGCCCGGCCATGTGCCCCTCGGAGACCTGCTCACCGACGAGCACGAACGCGAACTGAGTGCCCCCTGGAGCGACCCGGAGCTGACCCGGGCCCGCACCGAGGTGTTCCTGGCCGCCCTGGCCGTGCACGAGGCGTTCGTCCGGGCCGTGCCGGGCAAGCTCGCCAAGAACCTGCGCGCCGCCATGCAGGTCCTCTCCGGCGAGGTGCGCAACGCACCCGCCGACCTGGAGCGTGACGCCCTGCGGAGCCTGTTCCTGGTGGTGCCGGTGGTGTCCTCGACCTTCGCCTCCTACCCCCGGCTCTTCGGCGCCTTCGACTCCGAGTCGCTGGGGTGGCTGCTGGTGGACGAGGCCGGGCAGGCCACACCCCAGCAGGTGGTGGGCGCGCTGTGGCGGTCGCGGCGCGCGGTGATCGTGGGCGACCCGCTCCAGCTGGAACCGGTGACGTCGTTGTCGTTCCCCGCCCAGCAGCACCTGCGGAACCGGTTCGGTGTGGAGGAGCGGTGGTTGCCCGCGCGCACCTCGGTCCAGGCCCTGGCGGACTCGGTGAACCCGTTGGGCACCCTGCTCGACCGCGGCGGGGAGGAGGCCCTGTGGGTGGGATCGCCCCTACGGGTGCACCGCCGGTGCGAGGACCCGATGTTCACCGTCTCCAACCTGGTCGCCTACGACGGGATGATGGTGTACGGCACGCCTCCCCGTGGGGAGCTGGACCTGCCGCCCAGCCAGTGGGTGCACGTTCCCGCGTCCGGTCCGGGTTCCTCGGACCACTGGCGTCCGGCGGAGGGCGAGGCGTTGGAGTGGCTTCTGCGGGGGCTGGAGCGGCGCGGTCACCGCATGGACGACGTGTTCGTGCTGGCCCCGTTCCGGGCTGTGGCCACCAAGGTGGGCCGGATCGCCCGCGGGTTCGGGGTACGGCCCGACCGGACCGGCACCATCCACACCTCGCAGGGCAAGGAGGCCGGTGTGGTGGTCTTCGTGCTCGGTGGATCACCCGACCGGGAAGGGGCGATGGAGTGGGCCAGCCAGACTCCGAACCTGCTGAACGTGGCCGCCAGCCGGGCCAAACGCCGGCTCTACGTGATCGGCGACCACTCCGCCTGGGCGCACCGCCACCACTTCAGGACCCTGGGACGGCACCTGCCGCTGCGCAGGCCCTCGGGAACATGAACAGGCACGTACGGGGTCGCTCCGGAGGCCGAACGTCGGGCGCGCGGACCACGGGATCCGGCACGGGCCGACGGACGGGGTCGGCCGCGTGCGCACGCGGCCGGGCGAAGGACCTGCCCGTGGTCCGGGTCAGGCCCGGACCAGTGACGCCGGGGTCGGCGGGGCGGCCGCCAACTCCTCGGGCGCGGTCAGGTACCAGGCCTCCAGGGTGAGCTCGCTGAGCTCGTCCAGGTCGATCCCGTCGAGGTGGACGACCACCCAGCCGAACCCGCCCGCGGTGAACTGCACCTCGAACACCTCGGGCCGCTCGGCCACCAGCGCGGTCTGCTCCAGCAGGGTCTGTTTCAGCCCCACGGTCGCGGTGCGCGGCCACAGGTAGCCGAAGGGCCTGCCGCGCACGCGGAACGTTGTGTACTGGTCCGAGTCCTTGGACTCGCACTCCGGCAGAGCACTGACCAACCGCACGAACCGCTCGATCTCCACACTCATGGGAGGAGCCAACCACACGCCGCCGACAGGTCGGCGCGCGGCGGGTGGCTGTCCGTCGGTGCCGAGGCCGGGCACGTGCGTCGGTGAGCCCTGCCCAGCCAGGAGGGCCCCGGGTCAGACCAGCGCCGCGACCACCGCCTGCTGGCCGCCCCACCGGGCGAGAAGCCGTGGCCTTCCCTCGGGCTCACCGTCCAGGACCCGCCGGACCAGCACCCGTCCCTCCCGGGCCGGTCCGGTGCCGTCACCAGCGGCACCAACCTCTCTGGAGACCACGACCTGCTGCGGCCTGCGCTCCCGTACCCGGCCGTCCTCCCAGACCTCCAGCTCCGCCTGCTCCTGCTCGCCCGTCAGCGCCCGCCGGAAACACGCGAGGGAGACCTCGTCCTCGGTGCCGTCGTAGACCCAGCGCGTTCCCAGCACGGAGTGCTCCAGGGTGCCGACGAGGTGGTCCTCGTGCCCGGGCAGGGGCGCGCCCCGGTAGGTCAGCGGTACGTGGAGCAGACGGTCCCCGCGCCGGAGCAGGAACACCTCCACCCCGACCTCCCCCTCCGGGTCGTCGAACCGGTACGCGCCGAGTGCTTCGTCGGGCCCCGGGCCCGCCCACGGCTGGCCGTCCAGCCAGGCGCCGATCAGCTCGGGTTTGCTCGGGGTGAGATCGGCCTTGTAGATGATCGCCATGGACACCAGTATCCGGCACGGGGTTCGCGGGGGGGCGCTGGGACCCGGCACACCGTCCACCTTCGGAAGGTGCGGGCTCCGGCCGTAGCGGTGTCAGGCCCGGAAGGCGGGCTCCACGCCGCGACGGGTCCGCGTCGCGGGAACCACGGCCCGCACGTCGCTGCGCCCGCACCGGGGTGTTCCGGGAGGCGACCGGTTCTGCGGGGCTCGACGAGCCGTGGCAGGGGTAGGGGCACAGGCCCCCCGGTGGTCACGCGGCGCTGTGTCCGCGTGGCCACCGGGGCCTGTGGTGCCCGCGCCCCTGTTCCCGGGACCTCACCGGTACCCACTCGGACGGTCTCCTAGCGGGAGAAGTCGTCCGGTCCCCGGGCGGGACCGTGGTAGAACTCGCGGTCCGGCTCATCGTCGGGCACGGGCGGGTAGGTGGGGCCGTCCTCACCCGGCTCCTGGCGGGCGGCGATGGCGACGCCCTGGGCCCGCATCGTCTGGGCGGCCCTGTCGCGCAGCTCGGGAAGCCTCGAGTACAGCACGTTGCCGGGGCAGGCGGTGGCGTTGAAGTCCCGGTGGCCCAGGATGGCGCTGTGGGGGTTGAGTCCGTACGCGCCGCACAGCCACGCCAGGGTCTGCACCAGCGCGTCGGTCAGGGCCGCGGTCGGGCCCACGCTCGTGTACAGGCCCTCGTTCTCGATGCCGATGCAGGTGCTGTTGTGGTTGGCCACGTGGGCGCCCACGACGTGGTTGCCCGCCGCGATGGCCTCCGGCGTGCGGTCGCGGCCCTCCATGACGTAGCCGCCGCGGCTGATGGTCAGCTGCTGGCCGGTGTCGCTCCACCCGTTGGTGTCCATGTGGTGGTTCTGGATCGACCTGGACAGGTTCAGGGCGTGGTCGAGTGTGTAGTTGGTGCTGTTGGGCGTCGCGGTGTGGTGGACCACGATGTAGCGGGGCGGAGCGGCCAGGACCTGGATGGGACTGCTCGGCGGGCGCGCGCCCCAGGCGCCCCGCCAGTACAGGTACGGCCGGGCCGCCTGGACGGAGGCGCTCGTGTCGGTTGTCCGGGCGAAGGCGCTCGTGGCGCCGACCGCGCCGAGGGCGGCGGTGACTGAGGCGATGGTGGCTCCGCGCAGGATGCTGCGCCTGTCCGGACCTGACCGGTGGGTGTTGGTCATGTGGATCCTTGAGGGGGATAGCGGGGGTTACTTGCCAGTTCATGAAAAAACATGGACCCCGCAGTGCGCAAAGGGTCACATCGCGTATTTCTGTGGCCGCTTCCGGCCAGAGAAGCAGCACACAGCCCCTATGGCCAGGTTTCATTCAATGTTGTACGAGCGGCGAGGAGGGCGGAAGGGAGAATCCCCGCGATTCCCGTTCCTTTCCCGCCCTCCTTCTCCTGACCGAGGGCCGCCGGGCGGGGCGGCCGCTCGCCGGCCGCCGCAGGGTGGAGGAACCCCGCCTCAGGTCGCAGAGCACACACGAACCCGGGCAGGGGCCTCGCTCTCCGCGGAATCACCCGTGACCAGAACGTAGGGATCTGCATCGCGAGGGCTCCGGGGCCCTGGCCGATGTGCGGCCGTGGCGTCGATGAGTTCGTCAAGCGCTGTCACGGCCGCCGACAGTTCCTTGACAGCCACACGCAACCGGCTGCGCTCACGTTCCATCACCGTCTGTGCACGCTGAGCCACCACCCGCGAAGGGGAGCGCTCCATACACGGAACCAACTCGGCGATCGTCGCACTGGTGAGCTTGGCCGCGTAGAAGGTCTGGATCAGACGAACACGACGGACGTGGTCCTCCTCGTAAAGACGCTGACCACTCGGCGACCGGCGAACCTCGATGAGCCCTTGTTGCTCGTAGTACCGCAACGACCGCCGACTGACACCCGCCCGTTCCGCGACCTCACCGATCCGCATCGACTCTCCTCTTGCCCATGACACTGGTGTCACCGTTTAGCCTACCGGTGCGCCCACTGCACCTCAGTTTCAGGCGCCTATCACTGTCAAGGACACTTATGATCAAGTTCGCTTTTCTCATCAACCGTCTACCCGGAATGACGGTCGAGGACTTCCAGCGCTACCACCGCGACAGGCACGCGCCCCTGTTCACTTCCATCCCCGAAACGGAAAAGTACGTGCGCAAGTACGCCGTCTCGCATCCGATCGCGGCCGATGGCTACCCGGAGCCGGCCTACGATGGCTTGACCGAGATCTGGTTCGACTCGTGGGACGACCACGACTCCTTCTTCGCGTCCGCGAACTACAAGGCCAAGGTCAATCCCGATGAGTCGAAGTTCATCGACTTCTCGAACGTCGGCGTGATGGTCACCAACGAAACCGTCGTCAAGTAGCACTCACCCCTCACGCGCGCGGGGTGTCGGTCAGCGAGACTCGACATCCCGCGCGGCGCCACCGACTGGTTGAGGTGCCCCGAGATTTCCGGACAGGGGCCCAACACAATGGGCTCGTAAGGAAACAAGGGGAAACGTGGGCCGGACAAGTAAGTACTCACGAGGGTTTCGCGAGGAAGCGATAGGCCTGGTGATCGAAACCCAGAAACCGATCGTCCAGGTCGCGAAACACCCTGACGGCTCCTGGGGGTCGTGACGGCGAAGCCCGACCCCACCAGCCGTCGCTCCAGCGGCTCTGCGACGCGCGCTCGCGTCCGATCCGGACCACCCGTGCGACGGCGGTGGATAGGACCGTCAGGTTCGGTCGGCGCGGAGAACACCGAAGCGTTCCTTTTTCCCGCTGTCGGGCGAAACGCGCCCTGTCCGGTGGGTGCGCTGCCCGGGTCCCCGTCCCCGCTTCCGTACCTGGGTGAGTCCAGTGCGGTGCTCGGCCGACCGGTGAGCCCTCGCGGTCACCCCTCTAGAAAGGCCAGAGCTGGGAGGCCGCGGTGGCGGCTCCCGAGACCGTGGCCGTGAAGAGCAGTGCCGCGCCCGCGCATCCGCCGCTGCCCTTCTTCTCCGGTTCCACGGTGATCCGGGCGTTGATCCTGTGGGGCCCCCGGTCCGACCGGCGCTCGTACGACGCCGTACGGTCACGGCGTTCGAAGGGCGCCACGAACTGCTCGTGGTACTGCCGGTCGGACAGCTCGCGGGGGCGCCAGAACGCCTGCCAGGGCTTCCGGTCCGCCTCCTCCTGCTGCTCGGCCCGGAGCTGGGCGGCGACCATCACCCCGGTCCCGTCGTCGAACAGGCCGCGCTCCGCCTTGTCGACGGCCGCCTTCAGCAGGTCCCAGGCCTCGGCGGGGGTCGCCACCCGGATGTCCGTCTCCCGGGCCCTGCGGACCTTCGCGTCGTCCGCTCCCGGTTCGGCGATGACCAGCCGCACCGTCTTGGTGACGTTCACCCCGACCGTCGCGCCGTGGGACACCGCGAAGTCCACGACCGCGTTCACCGACCCGTCCTCCCCCACCGGAACGACGCGCCAACCCTTGAGCGGACCGTTCCTGCGCGCCTTCTCCTGGTCCGCGACGTAGAGCAGGTCCTGGATGACGTGTCCCGCGCCCAGGTTCTTGGCGGCCCTCTCCAACTCCCTGAGTTCGGTGGAGGTCACCCGCCCGTCGGCCTCGGCGCGGGCGCGTGCCTCCAGGAGCACCTGCTCGTGCACCCGGCGCACCGTGGACTGGGTGAACCCCGCCCGGGTGGCGAGCAGGGAGAGCCGTTGCGCCTCGTCACCGACGATCTTCCCGTCCGCGAGGGCGTGCCCCAGCATGGAACGGTAGGCGGCCACACCCTGGGGGTGGGGACGGGGCGAGGGGGTCATGTCGGGCAGCCCCGCGGCCAGGTTGGCCAGCCACCCCTCCCGCCCCTTGCGGAGGTCGCTGGTGCGCGGAGCGATCCGCCCGCTGCGGGAAACCCGCGGCGCGGCCACGGGTCCGGAGCCGGACCAGACGAGCGGCTGCGGGCTCTCGTTCACCAGCACCGAGAGCATGCGGGCGAGGTGGCGGGCGTCGGCCAGGGCGTGGTGCTGCCCCTGCATCCACTCCCCGGTCATCAGCTGGTACAGCTGGTGCTGGCGGTAGGCGTACCGGTCCAGGTGGGCACGGAGGGCCTGGAGCGTGCACAGTCCCGGCAGCCCGGAGGGGCGCATACCCAACGCCGTGAACTCCGCTTCGAGGAACTGCTCCTCGAAGGGCAGGTTGTGCGCGACGACCACCGCGTCGGACAGGTAGGTCACCAGGTCACCAGCGATGTCGGCGAAGGCGGGCGCTTCGGCCGCCTGGGCGGGGGTGATGCCGTGGAACTCCTCCCCCGTGAGGGGGCGCCCGGGGTTGACCAGGGTCGCGTACTCGTCGACGACCGTGCCGTCGCCGCGCATGCGCACCACGGCCACCTCACAGATCCGGTGGCCTCCGCGGGGGTCGAGCCCGGTGGTCTCCACGTCCAGGACGGCGAACAGCATCCGTCGCGGATCGGTTCCCTGGCCTCGGGTCAGGCGGCCGTGGGTGAACATGCGTACCTCCGATGCGGAAATTCGAGGGGACCGCCCCGGGGAGGGCTGGGACGGTGGGGGCGACCGTCAACTGGTTCGGAAGCGCTGCGCGCAGCGGGATTCCATCGAGGTCCCGCCGAAGTCGTGGTCGATGTCGCCGCGTCCTCCGATCCGCGGTGACAGGGCCGCATCCCTTTCGGGACCAAAGCCCTGTCTGGGGGTAGGCCGCCGAGCCGGGTCAACCCGAAGGCCCGCGTCGCCGTCAGATCATCGAGAGCTCTCCGAGACTCCGCTGAACCCAATGTACACACCTCAAGTGTGAACCTAGTTAACAATCAAGTCTCGGTCGCGGGATGGCACCCGATCAGCTCGGATCTGGGTTTCGTGCCTCCCCACCGCTGAGAGCTGGCGCAGCCGCGCCACTGCACCAGCACCTCCGTCACGTGCTCGAACCGCTCCGCCCACGGCGTTGCTCCGGGCTTCCCCGAAAAGCCCGGAGCAGTGCCGGTGACGTCGGTGACGGCCGGGAAGGCGACGCGAATGCCCGCTCCGGCTCAGAGCGGTTCGTGGAGGAAGCCCACCTTCTCCAACAGGGCGATGTGATCGGTGCCGAGGCCGTCCAGGAAGGCGCTCACTTCTGGGTGCGGAGCCCGGTGCAGCGGCGCGCTGGTGCGGAGGAGCCCCACCCGCGACAGCTCCTCGCCGCCCAGGCGGGAGAACGGGGTGGCGGGCGGGTCGACGCGGTACAGCCGCCAGGCGCTCCCCCTGGGGCGGGAGGCGAGCAGCATCCTCGGTCTGCTCCACACCAGCAGAGCCCACGCCTTGGGTCCCTGGGCGTGCACGATCACCGGCCCGACGTGCTCCTCCAGGATCTCGGCGACCCTGGCGGCCACCGGAACCGGGTTGGTGAAGTCCCCGTGGACCCGGTGCACCCCGGAGTCGGCTTCCAGGGTCCAGCCCGACGTCTCCAGCAGCTCCTCGCGCACGGACGCCAGGGGATCGTCCTCCCAGGCCATCCGTATCACCCGTTCGAGCCCGGCCGGGCCGAGCACGCGGGCGTGGGACGCCTCGGGGGCGAGGAGCAGCCCCGAGTCGAGTCCGGGGTCGGCCAGGGCGACCCGCTCGCGCAACCGGGACCAGGTGGTGCGGGCTTCCCGCGATTCGGGGGTCCCCGCGTTGAGCGGGACGTCCTCCAGCAGCAGTCCGGCGCACACGGCGGTCACCAGGCAGGCCTGTTCGAGGGCCTGGCCGGGGATCGCCTCCTCCTCGCGGACCAGTCCGCGGGCCAGCCGGGCCAGCTCGGGACGCCAGGACTCGTCCCCGCTGCTCCAGACACCTCCGCCGAGCAGCCGGACCACCACACGGGTCACCAGGAGCCGTACCGGAAGGGGCGGCACGGGAGCGCCCTCATCGGGGACACAGGTGTTCACCGCGCGCCTGGTCCACCCGCGCCAGCGCCGCTTCTCCTGGTCGGTGAAGCCCCTCCCGCGCTCCTCCCCTTCCTGCGCGGCCTCCGACGTCTCCTCCTGGGCACCCTCCTCCTTGCCCTCCTCGTCCTCCTCCCGGGCCCCGGCCAGGCTCCAGCGCTCCTCCCCCGCCTTCGAGCCGTCTCGGCTCGCGGCGGGGGTTCGGCGGCCGAACATACTCACCGTCAGCGGTACGCCGAAGGTCCTCTCACAGTCTTCGAGGTACTCCGCCCACCGGTCCCCGACCGAGGCCTCAACGGTGCCGGAGCGGTCCTCGGCGGCTGCCGTCTCCCGGGTCGCCGCGCCGGTCAGGCCGTGCGCGGCCAACTCCTCCGCCAGCCGCAGGACGTCCCGCTGGAACTCCCGCTCCGATGCGTCGTCGAACAGCGACTCCTCGGTGTGGGCACGGCGCATCCGCGGTCTGGAGTCCTCCCCGGTCGGCCGTGCGCACGCCTTCGGGTCGACGGTGAAGACCGGTGCGGAGGCTCTGCCGTCGGGTGCACGCACCCGTACCACCAGCCCACCCCCGCCCCAGGTGGCGAAGGTTCCCTCCACCTCACCGGCACTGATCGTGCCCACGTCCTCCCAGGTCCCGGGGGAACCGTGCCGGGACGACTCGACCACGACGTCCACGGAGTGGGCGTCGGCCAGGGTCACCACCAGGCTCTCCCCCCTCAGAAAGGCTCCGAGCGGCACCGGCACGCCGGAGGCGTGTTGGCTCTCGAACCGCCCGATGGTGTTGACCCCCGCCAGCCGGGAGACGGGAAGAGCCGCGGCCTCGGGCATCAGGGAGGCCTCGACCGGGACGATCGTGCCCAGCTCGCAGTTGCCGCCCTCGTGGACGGAGCGCAGCAGCGCCGCCTCGGTGAGGTTGGCACTGCCGGTCAGCGCCCACCGACCCTCCCCCACCGACCACTCCACGAGCTTGCCGTGGCGGGGCACCTTCTCCTCCAGGAGGCGGAGTTCGGCGTCGGTGCCGGCGAGCGCCCGGGCGAGGGCGTCACCGTCGTAACTGCCCGAGGACTCCTGCACCCCCAGCACCACCCGGGCCGGGTTCAGCCGCTCCACCAGGGCCCGCAGCGCGCGGGCGCCGGGGTCGATGAACGGCGCGTACAGGCGCAGCTCGTCCACGGGACCCGCGTCCAGCTGTTCGATCAGGCCCCGGTCGAGGTTGTGCACCACCCGCGTCCCGGTCTCGTCCGGCGCGCCGACCAGCAGCAGCTCCTCCAGCTGGTCGGCCACCTGGTCCAGCCGGTCCACCATGTACCCGGGCAGGCGCACGGCACCTGATCCGACGCACTCACGCAACCATGTGACCAGGTCGTCCAGTTCGTAGGGCATCCCGTCGAAGTCGCCGCGCAGCACCGTCCACAGCTCGTCGTTGTGCCCCCATCCGGCCAGGGTCGGGTTGCCCGAGCCGATCGCCGCCACCAGCTCGTGGTCGCCGAGCAGCAGCGCCAGCTTGGGGTGGAAGGCCGACCCCCCGCAGGAGGCCAGGGCGTGCGTGTAGTCGCGTCCGGCCCTGCGCACGTCCACGGGGTCGTACCTGCTCTGGGCGGCGTCGCCGAGCAGGGTGACGGCCGCGCCCAGACCGCGGGCCATGGGTACCGCGGCGCGTTCCAGGAACGGCAGGTCCATGGTGAACCCGGTGAGCAGGAACTCGCGCAGCGGAGCGCCGTCGGTGCGTTCGTGCCACTCGTGGAGCAGGCTCAGCGGGGAGTACAGGCTCATCCGGCCACCTCCAGCAGCCTCGCACCGGTGTCGGTCAGGGCCCCGGCGGGGCCCCTGTCCTCGCTGACCAGCCCCAGTTGCAGGGCCAGACCTGCCATCTCGTTGATCCGGGTGGCCGGTTCGCCCCTGCCCTCGTCACCGGTGCTGTAGTACCTGCCGTTGCGCTCGTGGACCTTGGAGAACACGGTGATCCTGCCGCCGTCCCCGATCCTCGTCTTCTCCCGGGCGACCCGCTGGGACTGGTGGAGCATGTCCGAGACCAGTCCGGCGGCGAACTCGGCGACGGGCCGGTCCAGCAGGTCGTCCCTGCGCTGGGCCACCCACAGGGGGTTCAGGAACTCCTTGGCCTGCCCCAGGAAGGCCCGGTGGGCGTCCCCCTGCAACTCTGCGGCTCTTCGCGCGCCCAACAGCAGCAGCTCCACGTTGAGTCGCGGGGTGTCCTCGTCGTGGGCGTCGAGGAGGCCCTCCTCGGCGGCGGCCGGGTGCCCGCCCCCGGTGGTGTCGGGCAGGTCCCGCGCGAACGCCCGCACACTCGTGTCCGGCATCAGCGACGCCACCCGGTCCCGGAGTTCGTCCTCGGTCGAGCCCGACCCGGAGTCCCCGTCGTTCATGCAGCCGGTCACGAACGACCACAGCCGGCGCCAGGCTCCCACCGAGAACCGGCGCAGCAGGGCCCCGCGCCATCCCAGGGCCTGGGGGTGGGCGCCCAGGACGGGGTCGGTCACCGCGGTGTCCCCGTAGGCGACGGCGGCGCGGAAGGCCCGCTCCCAGGTCCACTCCCAGGACCAGTCCGTGCGCTCGCGGTAGAGCGCGGCGGTACGTCCCAGGATCCGCAGGGCGGCGCGCCGGTGCAGGTCCTCGGGCTCCCAGGAGTCGGGGTCGTGGAATCCCTGTTCGGAGGCGGTGAACAGGCCCGCCAACCATGGGACCTCGGCTTCGGTGAGGTGGTGCGCCCCCACTTCGGCCAGCGCGACCAGGCGGTCCCGGGACAGGTGGTCGTGCGCGGTCGCCCCGAACAGCGGGGCGAACACCTCCCGGACCGGTTCGGGGCACGCGTGCCGACCCGGCAGGGGCAGGGCATCGCCTCCGGCGGCCACCCCCAGGGACAGGCACGGGCCCCGGTAGTCGGACCAGAACCCGAGCCCGCGCGGCGAGTAGCTTCGGAGCGGCGCCTCGGCGCTGTGGGCCGCCGCGCAGGCGGCCAGGTCCAGCCCGTCGTCGCCCAGGTGCGGCCGGACCCCGTCGGTGCCGTGCGGCTTGCCCCCGGCCACGCGGTCGTGGACGTGTCCGGCGTCCTGGCACGCCGCCGTGACGGCCGCCATCAGCACCTCGCCCCGGCGCAGGAGCCGGAGCCGCTGTTCCTCGCTGGCCTCCACGCGTTCGCAGTGCTCCGCCAGAGCCGCGTAGAACGCGTAGGGGCGGGCGAAGTGGGTCAGTGTGGAGACGCCCGGGAGCAGTCGGTCCACGGTGTCCAGAACGGGACGGGCCACCCGGAGCGGATCGATTCCGCCCCGTTGGTCCAGTCCTCTACCGGCCCAGACCGGGCCTTCGACGGTCGCTGGCACGGAGGCCTCTCCATACGGGGGGTGGGGGCGGGGGCGGGGATGGGGGTGGGGCGGTGACCGAGTCTAGACGGGTGCTCCCCGGGGTCGCCCGCTCCCCCGTCCCTCGGGCCTTGTGTGAGGTGTCTCGTATATCGCTCACCTGTCGCTCACTTCTGGTCGTGACCCACTGACATGATGTCGTTCATGTCTTCCCCTGCCTCCCCTTCTCCCTCCATGTCCCCCGGCTCCCCACAGGCTCCGCGTAGGCGTCGTCTGCGCGGCGGCTACGTCGCGAGCCTGGTCTCCGCGGTCGTCACGCTGGTGGTCTTCGGAATCCTGCTGGCGCTGGGTCCCTGGGTGCGTCACCCCGCACCGGACTTCATCAGCGAGGTGGACACGAACCTGTACGTCCGGCTGGAGGTCGACAGGGAGGACCTCGACACCATCGGGGTCTACGGCCTGTCGTTCGACACCCCGTGTTCGTTCACCACCCCCTCCGGCGCTCCGGGGGAAAGCGAGTACCACACTGTGCGCAGCGTCGACTACGGGGCCGAGGAGTGGCACCTGGTCCAGACCCTGGAAGTCACCGAGAGCGGCACCTACAGCATCAGTTGCAGCAACACGACCTCCGAGTTCGGCCTCGCCTCCACCTACGTGGCCGACAGCGCCGGAACGCGGCAGTTCATGTGGGCGATGACCTGGATCACCCTGCCGACCTTGGGACTGGTGGCCACCGTGACCTTCGCCGTGGTCACCCGGGTGCGCGACCGGCGGGAGAGGGCCGCCGCCTCCGAGCGTCCCTGATCCACGCGTGAAGAACCCCGGGGCCCGCCGGTGTGCGGGCCCCTCCGTGTGTGCTGGTGGACGGCCGGAGGAGGCGCCCCCTCAGTACACGATCCGGTGCCTGTCACCGACCGGGCCTTCGGCCGCGGAGTCCTGCGCACCGCGGCCGAGGCGACCAACGGCGTGACGGACTGCCTGGTCATGCCCGGAGGAGGTTGGCGGCCGCTCACGGAGGCGCCCAAGTAGCACATATCCGATATGACCAGGGAAAACATTTTCCGCGAACGACAGAAGGGAAACAGGGGTCGCCAACCTACGGAACCGTAGGTTACGCTGCCGTAGGTACTGATGCGGCAACGACCACAAGGCGGCAGATGATGTCCTCCCGCATGTCCAAGCCCCCCGTAGCGGGGGAGGCGCGCACCGCTCCGGGTGGTGCGCCCGAGATCGACCTGGATCCGGAGCTCCGCACCATGAAGGACCGTGTCACGGTCTTCGTGTACGTGCTCATCCCGCTGCTGGCGGTGGCCGCGGCGGTCCCCTTCGCCTGGGGATGGGCGCTCAGCTGGGTGGACGTGGCCATCGGCGTCGTCTACTTCCTGATCGGCGGGCTGGGCATCACGGTCGGCTTCCACCGCTACTTCACCCACGGCGCGTTCAAGGCCAAGCGCCCGCTGCGCATCGCGCTGGCGATCGCCGGCACGCTGGCCTTCCAGGGCGCCGTCATCAAGTGGGTGGCCGACCACCGGCGGCACCACAAGTTCGCCGACGCCGACGGCGACCCTCACTCGCCGTGGCGCTTCGGCGACGACTGGAGGTCCGTGGCCAAGGGCCTCTACTACGCCCACATGGGCTGGCTGTACCTGGACAACCGCAGGACCTCGCTCAAGCGGTTCGCCCCCGACCTGCTCAAGGACAAGGACATCGTGGCGATCGACCGCTGGGCGGTGCCGATCTTCATGTTCTCCCTGTTCTCCCCGGCCGTCATCGGTGGCCTGGTCACCATGTCCTGGTGGGGCGCGTTCACCGCCTTCTTCTGGGGCGGCCTGGTCCGTCTGGCGCTCCAGCAGCACGTCACCTGGTCGGTCAACTCCATCTGCCACACCATCGGCGAGGAGAACTTCGAGGTGCGCGACCGCTCCCGCAACGTGTGGTGGCTGGCCATCCCGTCCTTCGGCGAGTCCTGGCACAACCTGCACCACGCCGACCCCACCTGCGCGCGCCACGGCGTGCTCAAGGGCCAGATCGACATCTCCGCCCGGATCATCTGGATCTTCGAGAAGTTCGGCTGGGCCTCCAAGGTCCGCTGGCCCGACAACGAGCGGCTGAGGGCCAAGATGGTCAACCCGCGGTAGGACGGCGTCCGGATGTACACGCCCCGCTGGGTTCTCCGTCGGCTCCGTGGGCGTGAGGGGCCCGGCCGTGTGACCACACACAGCGACCGGGACGGAACGGGCCATGGACGACACAGACCGCTCGATCGACGACTCCCACCGTCCTCGACCCTCGAGATGTACAGCCCGGTTCGCTCACTCCTATCCTTGAGATCATGAACGCCCAGCCCCCGAAACCCTCCCCGCGCCCCGTTCCCTCCGTAGAGCTCCGCGCCTCTCACGACGACCGGGAAGCGGTGGTGGAGCAACTGCGCGACGCGGCGGCCGAGGGGCGCATCGACCTCGATGAGCTGGACGCGCGCCTGGAGCAGGCGCTGAATTCCAGGACCCACGCCGAGCTGGCCGTCCTGACCGCCGACCTGCCCAGGCCGCAGCCCCCTGAGAGCCAGCCGCCGCTGGTGCTCAAGGGCGGCATACACGGCGCGTCTCGCGGCCCCGGACGCTGGGAGGTGCCCAGGCACGTGATCGCCCACGGAGGCATAGCGGGGGTGAAGATCGACTTCACCCGAGTCGAGTGCCGCTTCGCGGAGGTCGCGGTGGAGGCGTACGGGGAGGCCGCTGGCGTCACGATCGTCATCCCCGACGGCTGGGCGGCGGACACCAGCGGCGTGGATCCCGGCATCGGCGGCCTGAAGGACAAGACGACTCCCGACCGGCGCGCGGGAACTCCGCTGATCCGGCTCACCGGGTCCGGCGGCATGGCGGGAGTGGTCATCCGCCACCCCAACCGCTGGGAACGGCGCAAGCTGAACAGCAACCCGAAGCAGGACTAGGCCTGTTCTGGGTTTTGATCACGGTTCGGGCGCCCGCCCCGAGCGAGTGCCCGAACCGGTAAATCAGACCCACGGCACGCGGTGCGCATGCGCGTGGACCCCGACCTGCTCCAAGACCTGGACAAGGCCCTGACCGAGGAAAAGGGGATCCGTCAACACAACGACAAGACCGCGTAGACCCCACCACCCAGGACACGGCCGAGACCGAGCGGACACTGCGCCGTGCACTACGGCGCCGCCGCAAAGCCCGGTTGAAAGCCACTGACCTGGGACGCTCCCGAGGCTGGCTGACCAGCAAGGTGAGGTGCGGCTCGGCAGAATCCAGTCGGGTCGTCCGCCCTCCGTCCTGCTCAGACCTGGCCGGTGGGCTCAGCGAAGTTGACGTACTGGCCGAGAAGGTCTTCACCGACCTCGGCGAAACCGAGGAAACGGGCTGGACCGACGGTCCAAGGCTCAGGCGATATCAGCCTCGGTCAAAAACCGGCTGGGCTGGCCCTTCCAGGACACGTGCAGGTGATCGCGTGCACGAGTACAGGCCACGAAGAGCAGACACCGTTCGGCCATCAGGTCGGCCTCGTGCTGGAGCGGGTCCACCTCCTCGGGAGTGATGCCCCTGGCATAGGGCACGGCACCGTCGTTGACGCCGATGACGGCCACGCACCGGAACTCCAGCCCCTTGAGGGAGTGCATCGTCCCCGCGCGCACCCCCGGATCGTCCGGGCCCGCGGTGCGCAGCTCGCAGGCGTGAACGCCCGCCTCGGTGAGGGCGTTGACCGCCCGCCGCGCCGCGGAGTTGAAGCGGGCCGCGACAGCGATGGATGACGGCTCCACTCCCCCGTCGATCCAGGAACGCACCGTGTCCACGAGCACATCGAGTTCCTCGCTCTGGCCAGTGGCCGCGTGCGTCGTGGGCCGGGGTCCCTGCAGGGCCGAGCGGTACCCGGTCAGCGACTCGGTGCCCCCGTCAGCGAGGGCCTCCACCCTCTCCCCCGCCAGGAGCGGTCCGGCCCAGGTGAGGATCTGCTGGGTGCTGCGGTAGTTGCGGCGCAGACGCTGCGAACGCCCCACGACGTTGACGCCGAGCGCCTTGAGGGAGACCTTCGCATCGTAGATGCGCTGGTGGGGGTCACCCGCGATGAACAAGTCGTCCGGGCGCGGGGCGACCAGGGCGCGCAGGAGCCGCCACTGCGCGGGGTGGAGATCCTGGGCCTCGTCGATCACCACGTGCCGGTAGCGGGGCCCCTTCTCCTCCAGGATGCGTGCGGCCACGTCGCACGCCTGCAACTGCGTGCGCAGGCCGTCAGCGGCCAGACGGCCGGTGAAGGCGGACATCACCTCCCACACCTGGGTGCGCTGGACGTCGTTCAGGGGGCGCCCGCGTCCACGGCGGGTGGCGGCCAGGTATTCGGGGAGGGTGTCCAGGCGCTGAGCGAGGAGGACGTGACGGTACTCCTGGAGCAGGAACTCGGCCGTCCAGGGCAGCTGGCGCTCCTCCACCAGCGCACGCCACCGTTCCAGCTCCTGGGTGTCGTTGACATAGGAGGGCTTGGCGCCTCCGGCCGCTTCGGTGAGGACCTCGGCGGCCTGGGCGTTGACCGTGGTGACGTCGAGCCGGTCCAACCTCGAGGGGTCGCCCGTCAGCTGCCGCACCCCCTCCCTCAGCGCGGAGGCGAGCGTGTTGGTGAAGGTGGTCAACAGGATCCGCTCATCGGACCGCAGGTAGGACAGCAGATGGTGGACGCGGTGCATGGCCACCACCGTCTTGCCGGTGCCGGGGCCTCCCGTGACCTGGTAGCTGCCGGGGTAGCTGGCCTTGTAGGCGACCTTGCGCTGGGCGGGGTGCAGGAAGGTGCGCCAGACGGTGAAGGGCTGGGAAAGGATCTCCTCCAGCTCGTCGAGCCCGGAGACGAGCTTGATCCGGGTGGGGGTGTTGCGGATAGCGGTGTCCAGGTCGCCGCTGACGGGCCCGGAGGGCCGGTGGGCGACGATGTCCCGCCAGATCTCCTCCACGGAGAACCCGGCGGCGAGGTACTGGAGGACCTCGGCCTGGTCCTCGGGCAGGAGCGGGACGATACCGGCGAGTTCGTCGGTGTCGGCGATGGTGCGGGCGGCGCGCAGCACCCTGTCGGTGACGCCCAGGGTCCTCAGGTCGCCGTCGGAGACCTTGGCGAACAGCTGCCCGTCCGGGTCGGTCGGGGCCGCCCTCCCCTCCAGGTCCGTGGTGGCCCGTTCCAGTGCCTCGGCGTCCCAGATCTCCACCGCTCCGGTGAGCTGGTTGACGCCCGCGTCCTGTTTGTTGGCCCAGTCGTAGGCGTCGTCATGCGCCATGACCTTGAGCAGCGTGTAGCTGTCGCCGCTCTCGGGGGCCAGGACCACGCCCCGGTAGAAGTTGTCCACCCTGAAGGTGAAGATGCTGCGGTTGCGCCGTCCCTGGGGAGGCTTGAAGTTGAGTCCCTTGTCGGCCTTGAGTTCGGCGGGGGTGAGCAGGCTGAACTTCTCCATGGCGATCCGGATGTTCTTCCGGGCCGACGGGGGGAGTTCGTCGTACTCACCGCTCGCGAAGAACTGCTTTCCCAGGGCGAGTTGGGGCATGGGGGCAGGGCTCCGTTCTGGCTGGGGTGACTCGGGCGACGGTCCGGCTCAGCTTCGGCCCCGTCCCAGCCGGTCCAGGAGGTCGGCGACCTGGAGGGTTTCGGGGGCGCTGGGGCCGTAGGCCGCGCGCAGGTCAGAGTACAGCGCGGGCAGCTCGGACGAGGCGCGTTCGGTGTCTCCCGAACGCAGCCGCCACAGGGCCACCTCCCGGCGCAGGTCCAGGACGTCTTCGGAGCGGTCCCCGCTCACCCGGCGGAACCGTTCCAGGAGTCCCTCCGCCTCGTGCAGGGCCCGGGTGGTCTCCCCCAGCTGCGCCATGCAGTAGACGGCCTGCTGCCAGCAGATGAGGGCGCGTTCGTCCTGCGGTCCGGCCTGGCGCTGGAGGATGTCGGCCAGGGTGGTGAACTCGGGCAGGGCCCGGCGCGCGTCCCCGCTGATGGCCAGGGCGTTGGCGCGCAGCAGGCGCAGTTCCACGACCTGGGCGGACTCGGGGCCCAGCACGGAGGCGGCCGGGTCGATCACGTCGTCGAGGACACCGATGGCCTGGGCGAAGCGTCCCTCGCCGATGAGGGCCTGGGCGTGCCCGTCGGCCTCGGTCAGCTCTCCGGGGGCCAGACCGGCGATCGGGGGCGTGGCCGCGGTGGACTCCACCAGCGTGGAGGGCAGCGGCTTGGTCGGCGAGGGCACTGTCGCCCGGGGCCGGAGCGGTACGGGGCGCCGGTAGGGGCGAGTGGGGTCGGGCAGGGCTCCGGGCGGCAGCGGCTTGTCCGGTGCGAGGGGGTCGGGCCGGGGCAGGTGGGGGACGAGTCGGTCATGGACGTCCTGCGCGGTGGCGGGCCGGTCCTCGGGGTCCTTGGCGAGCAGATCCAGCACGAGCCGTTCCAGGTCCTCGGGAAGGCCGTCCACGTGGGCCGAGGGCGGTGAGGGGGCCTCCTCCACGTGCGCGACCTGGAGTTGGAAGTGCGTGTAGTCGGCGGGGAACACGGTCCGGCCGGTGAGCATCTGGTAGAGGACGCAGCCCAGGGAGTACAGGTCGCTGCCGGGGGTGGCGGGCGCACCGCGCACCTGCTCGGGGGGCATGTAGGCGTAGGTTCCCAGCATGCTGCCGGTGTGGGTGAGGCGGGTGACGTCGGTGCGCAGCACGGCGGCGATCCCGAAGTCCAGGACCTTCACCGTGCCGTCGTCGGCCACCATGATGTTGCCCGGCTTGAGGTCGCGGTGGACGACAGGGACCGCGTGGGCCTCGGCCAGGGCCGCGCACACCTGGGCGGCGACCGCCGCGGCCGCGGGCACCGACATGGTGCCGCTCTCGTCGATGGTGTCAGCGAGGGAGACGCCGCGCACCAGCTGCATCACCAGGTACAGCGAGCCCTTGTCCTTGTCCACGGCAGCGTCGTAGACGGCCGGTACGCCGGGGCTTTCGATGCGTGCTGTGACGCGGGCCTCGCGCCTGAACCGGTCGGCGTACTCGTCGTAGAGCCTGGGGTCGGCTACCAGGTCGGGGCGGATCACCTTGACCGCGACAGGCCGGTCCAGAACGGTGTCGTAGCCGCGCAGGACACGGCCCATGCCGCCGGTGCTGATGGTGTCGACGAGTTCGTACCGGTCGGCGATCCGCTCGGGTGTGGCGTGCACCAGGCCCCTTAGGTCGGGTGCGGACGGGCTGTGGCGGGTCGGCCCGGCCCGCACGGATGGTGGTCCTCTTCTCTGCGGGGAGATCCTACGGGGCCGGGCCCGGGCAGGCGCAGGGACCTTGGTCCCTTGACGTACTCCTCGGCCGCCGAAAGCCACGCACCGGTGAGGGCAGCGCCAGCGGAAGGCTTCAGGGGCCAACGCACTTTCTCGTGGGAGGCTCGGACATCGCCTACCGGTCACTGAGCAGGCGCTCGCGTTCCTCCGCGACGATCTCGCGGGCGAGCTCGGCCTCGGACACGTCGAACGCCTCAGGGGCGCTCTCCGCGGTCGCGGACTGACGGGCGAAGTCGCTAAACAGGGAGCTCTTGCGTTCCAGGATCTGCCTGATGCGCTGGTCGACCCCCTCCTCGCTCACCAGCCGGTGAACCTGCACGGATTCGAGTTGGCCCATGCGATGCGCGCGTGCGGTGGCCTGCCACTCGATGGTGGGCTTCAGCTGGGGCTCGCAGATGACGATCACGGAGGCGGCCTGGATGTTCAGGCCGACCCCGCCGGCCTGTATCTGGGAGACCAGGACGGCACCACCGCGGGCCGCGGAGAACTCGTCCACCATGCCCTGTCTGCGCACGGCTGGCACCGACCCGGTCAGGGGCCCGACGACCTTGCCGGGAAGCACGTCGGTCACCTGCTTCAGGACACCCAGGAAGTGGGAGAAGACGATCACGCGCCGGCCGTTGTCCTCGGCTTCCTCGACGATCTCCAGCAGCCGTTGGACCTTGCCGGAGCCGCGACCCTCCACCATGGCGGCCTGCCGCATGGCGGCGAAGTTCCCCTCGGCTACCGCCCGGCGGTAGGCGGTCCGGTCAGCGGCGGTCAGGGGGACGAACTCGTCGACCTCGACGAGCTCCGGTAGCTCGTTGAGCACGTCCTCCTGGTTGCGCCGTAGGTAGGCGGGCGCGACCTGCCTGCGGAACCGGCGGGGGTTCGTTTCGGAGACGTCCTTGAGGAGACGGGGCTGCAGGTAGCCCACCAGGTTGGCGAACTCCTCGATCCTGTTCTCGAGCGGAGTGCCGGTCAACAGGATCGCGCGCGGGGACCGGTCGATCAGCTCCGCGGTGCGGCGGGAGCGCTTCGCGGTCGGGTTCTTGACGTAGTGGGCCTCATCGACCACCACGCATGCGATGTCCTGAACGTTCGTCAACCGGTCCTGGAAGCGGGCGAGCGTCTCGAAGGTGGTCACGGCGATCCCGCCCTGACGAAGCCAGGAACGCAGGGCTTGGTCACGTTCGGGGCCGTGCACGCGGTGGGCGGTCAGCGTGGACTTGGCGGTGATCTCACGCGTCCAGTTGGTGACCACGGCCGCTGGACAGATCACCAGGAAACGGCTCTCACCCGCCGCGCTCAGATGCGCCAGGGCCGCGAGGGCCTCGATGGTCTTGCCCAGCCCCATCTCATCCCCGATGATGACCTTGCGCTGGACCAGGGCGAAGCGTGCGGCGAAGCTCTGGTAGCCCCGCAGGGCCGCGACCCTGAGGTGGTCGGTCCTCAGACTGAGGTCGCGGATGGCCTGGATGATCTCGTCGGGCAGGTCCCCGGTGGACCTGGCCTCGTCCTCGGGGTTGATGCCGAGTTCGGCCAGGAGAGCGAAGTAATCCGAGGGGCGCGAGGTGAAGTCGTCCCACACATCCCCCTCGCCCCTGCTGGTGGGAGCGGACGCACCCAGGCGGGCGGCGCCGTCGCACACGGCCCTGATGTCCTGACGCAGCACGTCGGGATCGGGGGCGTGCGCGGTGGGGTAGAGCGCCACGTGCGTGACCCTGGCGGTCCCGCGGCTGTCAACGAGGGGAGCGAACTCGTCCACACGCGACAGCAGGGCCGAACCGCCCGCCAGGTCACGTGCGGCGTCCCAGGCGCGCAGTGCCTGTAGGAGCACGGTGGCTTCACTGGTGCGCTGGCGGATGTCGATCCGGGCGGGCGTCTCGTCGAACGTGGTCTGCCGCAGCGTCTGCGCCGCTCCCAGGAGGTGGAGGGCCGTCTTGTCCCCGATACCGGGCAGCTTGGTGATGCGCTCGCCAAGGCCCAGGACGTCGAGCACGGTCGTGAACCCCGCGGCCGTCAGCGGGGCGGTGCGCAGCCGGTCACGGGTGACCTCCCTCAACCGGTCCAGCGGCATCTCCGCGAGCAGCTTGCGGGTCTGCGCCCCGCGAACGTTGTTACCCGCTCTCAGCGCGGCGCCACGGTAGGAGGCCTCGTGCCTCCGGGCCCGTCGGATCCGGCTGATCGCGGCGTCCAATTCCTTGACCACGCACAGTTCCAGAAGGACGGGGCGCCCCTTCAGCTCCGGAAGGTGCTCCTCCAGTGGGATCAGGTCCCGGGCAAGGCTGCGAGCGGCGTCCACCCCGTTCCGGCGGAAGGGGACGTCGAGTGCCTCCAGCCGCCGGGACAGCTGTTCCCGTTCGGCACGGGCATGGTAGTTCGCGAGGTGGGAGGCGGCCGCGACGGCTTCCTCCTTCCTCTGGTTCGAGGAGAGGAACCTGCGCAACCCCAGCAGGGATCGCGCCGCCCGAACCTGGGCGGGCAGGTCCTCAGCCAGGGCACGCAGGGCACGAGTGTCCGCACGCGTCGCCGTCGGCATCCTGCTCCAGGCGAGGAGGTCTCCCAGACGGACGTCGGCCTCGGGGGTGATCGGCAGGGCCTGCCAGACGGGTCGTCCATCACGGTGGAGGGTGAACTGGGAACGCCGGAGGTACTCGGCCGATCCCCGCACCACCTCACTCGCCGTACCGCGCTGGGATCGGATGCTGCGGGCCCGTGCGATCCAGGCGTTGATCCGGGCGACGAGGACGTCCAGATCCCGGCGTTCGTCTCGGTTCATACGTCCTTCTGCGCGCGTGGGGAGGGGGAAGGCGAGGGGGGTACCGCATAGACGAAGAGGAAGCGGGGAAAGCCTATCCTCCGCTGCTCGGAGCCGATGGCGATCCGAGCACACGTCTTCTGGCGGTGGAGCCGCCGGGGCACGAGAGGCGCGGGCGTGGTTCTCCGGCGGATCCGTTCACCGCGAACCTCCTGGGAGGATGTGAGGCCGCATGGACGTCGGGGCCAAGACGGGACCCGGAGCAGAGGACGGGGATCCTTCGAGCCGGGTCGGGTGGCGTGGACGGGCCGTTGGGAAACCTCCCTAGTTCGGGGTGAGGCTCTGGTGGAGCATGAGGGTGACCGCGTCCTGGAGGACGCCGAGCCCCAGGGGGAGCAGGCACACACGGACGACTTCCGTGTGGCGAACCGGGTCGGGACAGATGAGGACCGCGAGTACCCGCATGACGAGGAGGAGCTCGCCCGGCCGCCACAGGGTGAGGAACACGGCGGCGCACTCCCAGACCGCTTCCAGCGCGGTGTCGGAGATCAGTTCCTGAGCCAGGCCCCAGTCCGGCGGCGCCTCCTCCTGGAGCAGCTCGCGTGCCTGGGCCGGGATCTTGTCGACGGCCTGGTCCACCCGATCGAAGGCACCGACCAGAGCAGTCAGCAGGGAGCACCAGAAGTGGCCGGGCAGGGCCTCGGCGACCCGCGCCAGTTCGGGGTGCCGAGCGGTGCGGCGAACCGCCTCGGTCTTGACCACGCCGAACGCCTGGGTGTTGAGCAGGCCGCCGAACTCCCGGATCCTGTTCGCGGTGGCGGGGTGTGCGGCAAGGTAGTCGGCCATGTCGACCCTGGCGGCCTCGACGGCGTGGCCGAGCATCCGCGGGGTGGGGGCGGCCAGGTGCTCGCGTCTGGTCTGTTCGTCGAACCCCACGGCGGCGTACCAGTCCTGTTGGGCGCCCTCGCGGCGAACCGCGCGCTCCTCGGGAGGTCTGCGCGACAGTTCGAGGTGTCCGGGCCAGCCGTGCAGGCTGCCTCCGCAACCGGAGCACGAGCAACCGGGCTTTCTGGCGTTCGCGCAGGAGTGGTTGTGCGCCACAGGGACTCCGGGGGTCGACGGCCTACCAGAGGAGGCAGACCGTCTCCACTGTCCACGGTGGTGGTGGAACCCGGTATCACCCGGCGGGTGACTCCGTGTGGGCGCTGGTGTCAGGCGAGTGTGACCCGGCGGACAGGACGGGAGCTCTGAGCTGCGACGATACGCCTCCTCCTGCCGGGTACGACCGATGGTGCGCGTACGTGACGGACGGGGCGGACCTGAGGCGGTTGCCCGCGTGCGGCCCCCTCATGGTCACGGCGGGCTCCCCCGGTACCGCACCACCCGGGCGGGCGCGGGAAAGCAGACCTCGCCCCACCGCCGTGCCGGACATGGGGAGGAGAGTTCGATGGCCCCCGTTCAGACCTGGCCGGTGTACTCGGCGAGATTGGGTGGTGGGCCAGGGCTCCGACACTGGTCGCGAAGGTGTAGGCGGCCAGCAGGCGCGCCAGGGCGGTGCGGCCGACGCGGCCTGCACGGCACAGTCTGAAAGCACACGATTCCCCACGGAGAATTCAACCCCGAGCGCCGCCCACAGTCGCCTGCCTAGACCTTGCCCATGCCGAGAACTCTGTACCTGGTGGTGTCCGGAGCCCCCGCGCCCGAGGGAACCCCCGAACTCGTCAAAGCTCTCCAGGGCCAGAACTGGCAGGTGGCGGTGCTGGCCACTCCTACCGGCCTGGACTTCCACGACCAGACGCGGCTGGAGAAACTCACAGGAGAACCGGTCCGATCCGCGTTCCGAAGGCCAGGCGCGGGCAAGGCCCTACCGCCAGCCGACGTGGTGCTGGCGTGTCCGCTCACCTTCAACTCGGTGAACAAGTTCGCCCAAGGCCTCGCCGACAACTTCGCCGTCGCGCTGCTGTGTGAGATGGCCGGGTACCGGGTGCCCACCGTGGTGGTGCCCCACTGCAAACTCCAGCTCGCCTCCCATCCGGCGTTCATCCGCTCCCTGGACACTCTGCGCGGGATGGAGGCGGTCACCGTTCTGTACGATCCCGACGCTCCCTACGAACGCCGCATGCCCGCGTGGCGGCAGGTCATCGACACCGTGAACTCCCTCTGACCGGAAGGGCCAACGTGGACCCCTAGAACGCGTAGGGGCGGGCGAAGTGGGTCAGTGTGGAGACTCCCGGGAGCAGTCGGTCCACGGTGTCCAGAACGGGACGGGCCACCCGGAGCGGATCGATCCCGCCCCGTTGGTCCAGTCCTCTACCGGCCCAGACCGGGCCTTCAACGGTCGCTGGCACGGAGGCCTCTCCATACGGGGGGTGGGGATGCTGACCGAGTCTAGACGAGTGGTTTCCGGGGCTGTCCGATTCCTCAGACCGCTCCCGGATCATGTTCGGTTCGGTACCGGAGCGCGTGGCACCGACGGCCACGTGTCCCAGGCCGTGGGGCCGTGGGACCGCGTGTCAGGTGTACAGAAAACCGGACCTGTACGGGACCGATCCCCCCGGAGCTCCCGTTGTGCACCGTTGGCGGGGACCGGGCCACGGAACACCAGGAATGGCCGCACTGGACCAGGGCCCGGCGCGGCCTTCCGGAAGAGGTACGGAATGGCCGAATGTGGCCATATCCCAAGGCTCCAGCCCACGGCGCCGGATACCAGGAACCCACAGGCCAGGGCATCTTACTTGCGAAAGACAAAGGTTTACCCTCTTCTCTCGCGTGACACACAGAAGAGACCAGAAAATCCGTTGACCTGGAACGTTCACCAGGAACAGCCAGTTGTCACGGCCAACCGCGTGTACCAGCCCGTTCCCATCGTCCTCGGAGACGCCTCTCCCTGGCTAGAATCAGCGCACGACCACCCCCTCCCCCCAGGAGAAACACATGGCAGGCGCAGGCGCGAACCCGGGCGATGCCGTGAATTCCGCTGGCAGCGCGGCGGACATGGCCGACAGTATGGCCACACTCACCCAGGACTTCGGGAACAACATCTCTCCGCTCTATTCCGGGGCCCCGGAGCTCGGTGGTTCCCTGGTGGACTACGACATCGAAGGCAACGAGCGCATTCGTCTTTCGGTGATGAGTAGCAGGAGCCTCGCCGAGAAGAGCGGACACGCCGGTGGCGAATTCTCGGAGACGGATTACCGGTCATCCTCGGACTACGCAGACGCCGTTCCGTCCATTCCCCGACCGGTCAACTTCTGAGGGAAGGCCACATGTCACCCGAATCCATGGTCCTCGGTCTTCCCGACGACGTCGAAGCGGACGAGGACGCCATACGCGACGGAGCCGCGGGCCTCCTCGCCACCAGGAACACGATGCTCGGACAGTCGGCCGATCTGGAGACCGGCTTCTGGGCGACCGCGAACGAGTTCAGTGACACGGTCGCCTGGGACATCAAGGACGCGACCGCACAGGAGGTCCAGACCTGGGAGGACGCGGCCGAGATCCTGACCCACGGTTCGGGCACGTTCACCCTGTACGCCGACGCCGTCGAGGAGTACCGAGGTGTGCGCGTCGACCTCCATATCCGCTGGAGTGAGTGCAAGCGCGAGGCCCTAGCGCGGATCGAGGAATTCGGCGCCGACACCATGACGTTCAACGGCGTCTCCCAGGAACAGGCCGAGGTGGACTACCTGAACGGGGTTCGTGAGGGGCTCCTGGGCGAGCACACCCAGGCACGGTCGGACCTGGACGACGCGACCGACGACGCCAAGGACGCTCTGACCAACGGCCCGGGTGCCGCGTCCTGGAAGCGCATCGAGGACGCGGGCCTCATGACCGGCTGGGAGATCCACCTCTTCGGCGGCGTACCCGATCTAGCGGTCGACTTCGAACCCCAGGACGACTGGCCTCCGGAGGAGGTGGCGCAATGGTGGTCCACCCTCGCACCGAACCAGCGGGAACACGCGATGGAGGAATACCCGGACGACCTGCGGAACCTGGACGGTGTACCCGTCGTCGTCAGGGACGAACTGAACCGCACGGCGCTTGAGGAGGCGATCGACCACTTCTCCTCTCCCGGGGGCGGGAGCAATCCGTTCGCTCTCCAGCAGTTGCGGGAGATCGAGGAGGCGACCAAGGGAGATGACAACAAGTTCCTCATACACTTCGATCCCTTCGCCCCCGGGGGAGGACAGACGGCCCTCTCCACTGGCAACCCCGACCTGGCGGACCATGTCTCCACCATGGTCCCCGGGATGTTCAACGACATGGGCACTCTCGCGACTCCGATCGAACGCTCCGAAGCGCTCCACGCCCAGATGGTCGAGAACGATCCGAACGCTGAGCACGCCTCGATCACCTGGATGGGATACAACGCACCCCCCACCCACTGGGACTCGAAGGACGGCGCCACGGCCCTCGCCTCGTTCCAGGAAGGGCTGCGTGCCACACACCAAGGTGATGAGCCCTCGCACAACACCGTGCTGGGACACAGCTACGGTGCCTACATCGCTGGTGCCGCGGCCAACCCCCATATCGGTGGCGGTCTTGACGCCGACTCGCTCGTTTTCGTCGGTGGGGCGGGCGCGAGCGTCGACCACATCAGCGACCTCACCGTCGACGAGGAGAACGTGCACGTCATCCAGGGAGACGACGACTGGATCGAGGATGCCAGAGACGATTTCGGGCTCCTCATCGAGGGTTTCGGAACTCCGCTACACGAGGATGAGTTCTTCGAGGATCCGGACAACCCCGGAGAGGAGCTGGGCAACCGACTCGATCCCGAAGCGGACACCGACCACAGCGGGTACTTCACGGACGAGGAGACACTCAGCTATCTGGGCGAGGTACTGACAGGAGGCACCCCCCGGTGAACACGGACCCCACCCCTTCTCCTCACAGCAGACAGGCGGGCGGAGAGAACAGGTCCCGACAGGAACCGCCCTCCGTCATCCGCGACCTTCTGGACCGGCACCTGGGGCTGTTCCTGGCGCTGTCCGTGGGAACGGGCTTGGTCTGCGGAGCGCTCGCGGTGTTCGTCGACGGACTCAGTTCCGAAGGGCTCCCGTTCCTGGAATGGTCCGTCGGCCTCTATGTCACGCCGCCGTTCCTGGTCGGCTGGACGGCGGTCCGTTCCCGGTCGGCGGCCATCGCGGGTTCAGTCACGTACCTGTCCGCCGTTCTCGGACACCTGGCCACCACCCACCTGGCAGCCGGCGACTACACCATGCGGGAGTACTGGGTCTGGGTGCTCGTCGGGTTGGTCACGGGGGCGCTCCTGGGGTTCCTCGGCAACAGGTTCCGATCGCACGCCACGGGCGTCAGGGCCTTCGCCGCGGGTTTTCCCCTCGGGCTGATGGCGGTCTTCCTGTGGGTGAGCGTCAGGGCGTACGTGAGCTCCGGTGGGGAGGAAGTCCACTTGGGCGTGCTTCTCCTCGAAGGGGCCCTGGTACTGCTCCTCTTGGCGCTGTGCCGTGGGTGGGCCGCTCGGGGTGTGGCCCTGGTGTGGGCGGCCGTACTGAGTATCCCGTTCGCCTTCGGCATGTTGTCCGTGTTCTCGCTCATGTGGTTCGCGAGCGGAGACTACTGAGGCTCATGCGCGGGTAAGCGGATATGTCGGCGAGTGGAGAGAGCACGCGAATGTCCCGGGCAGGTGCCCGCGTGCACGCGGACACCTGTGGCTGGGGCAGCCTCCCAAGCGCTTCCGCCTGCTGCTGACGTCACACTGATTCTCGCTTTCCATGGCTCAGCCGATGCCCGCCTCGGTCAGGGACCGGCTGGGCTGGCCCGACCACGACACGTGCAGATGGTCGCGTGCACGTGTGCAGGCCACGAAGAGCAGACACCGTTCGGCCATCAGGTCGGCCTCGTGCTGGAGCGGATCCACCTCCTCGGGAGTGATGCCCCTGGCATAGGGCACGGCACCGTCGTTGACGCCGATGACGGCCACGCACCGGAACTCCAGCCCCTTGAGGGAGTGCATCGTCCCCGCGCGCACCCCCGGATCGTCCGGGCCCGCGGTGCGCAGCTCGCAGGCGTGAACGCCCGCCTCGGTGAGGGCGTTGACCGCCCGCCGCGCGGCCGCGTCGCACGCCTGCAACTGCGTGCGCAGACCGTCGGCGACCAAGCGGACGGTGAAGGCGGACATCACCTCCCCCCTGGGTGCGCTGGCCGTCGCTCAGGGGACGCCCGCGTCCGCGGCGGGTGGCGGACAGGTACTCGGGAAGGGTGTCCAGGCTCTGGGCGAGAAGGATGTGACGGTACTCCTGGAGCAGGAACTCGGCCGTCCACGGCAGCTGGCGCTCCTCCACCAGGGCGCGCCACCGCTCCAGCTCCTGGGTGTGGTTGACGTAGGAGGGCTTGGTGCCTCCGGCTGCCTCGGTGAGGACCTCGGCGGCCTGGGCGTTGACCGTGGTGACGTCGAGTCGCTCCAGACGCATGGAATCGTCCGTCAGCTGCCGCGCCCCTCCCCCGACGCCGTGTCGGGCATGGGGGAGGAGAGTTCGGTGGTTCCGTTCAGACCTGGCCGGTGTACTCGGCGAGGTTGACGTAGATGTCCTCCAACAGGTGGGCGGGGAGTTGACCGACGTAGTCGCCGATGTCCTCCTTGGCGATCGGTTGCGCGGCGGCGACACGGACCCAGCACTTCTTCTGCATGTTGGCGACACCCTGGCTGAGCTTCACGCAGTACCGGGTCCTGCGCGAGGACTGGCTCGAACACGGGGCGACCAGGACGATCGGCCAGTCCTGGTTCTCGTGCTCGGCGTCACCGCTGATCACCACGACGGCACGTCGGGGGTGCGGGTCCCGGTCGTAGTCAGGGGGCAGGGCGAGAAGGCGGTCGGGAACCCAGTAGACCCCACCGCGTTTGATCGGGGGCTTCACTCCTCACCCAGCGCCTTCGTGTTCGCCCGACGGCGGACCTCGGCTGTTTCGCCCATCTCCGCGAGAAGGTCCTTACCCACACCCGTATCGGATTCGACGGGGCCTCTGTCAGCCAGTCGTGCCCGGTAGCGCTCCTTGAGTGCGGCGTACTGCCTGCGACGCCTGGCCCGGTTGAGATCGAGGAGCACCCCGCGCTCGCCTTCGGACTGGGCCTGCACCATGGGAGCGGTCTCGTAGGTCAGGTCCCTCAGTTGGGCGGCGGACTTGCCGCCGTGTTCGGCGACGGTTCTGCCGAGCACGGTCAGCGGTACGGATTCGAGGGGCGCTTCGATGTCCTCGACCAGACGGAGCCGAACCTCCCCGCAGGGGCTCTGGGAGTCCTGTGTGCGTTCGATGATCCCGGTGGCGACCAAGGCGTCCTCGACCCGGTACTGGGCCGGGTCGAAGGGGCCGTAGTTCTCCCACCGCCAGGTCGCGCCGCTGAACGCGACACTCCCGTTCTCCACCGCGGAGAGGTCCGCGAGGTAGAGAAGCTTGGCGATCTTGGTCCGGTTGAGGCTGTGCCCTTGGTCCCGCGCGACCCGGAACAGGGAGAGGACGGAGCGCAACAGCGGGTCTTCGGGTTGGCTGAAGATCATGCCGTGCGTCACCTCCGCCTCACACGAGGAGATCGTCATACCGAATCTCTTTCAAGCTTAGGGGGCGGCTTGTCGAATACTGCGGTTGCCGTGCGGAAGGCATTTTCATGATGACAGGCCCCGACGCGCCGCGGTGGGCGAACGGGAAGAGTTTCGGTGCCGTGCGGATGTGACGAACAGGGACCGCGGGTCGAGGGGTGAGGTCCTCCGATACCGAGAACGTCAGCGAGGGGCGGAGACTCCGGCAGGAGCGGGGCGTTGGGCTGTGGACAACCGGTCGGCGTTGGTGAGACGGGTGGAGCCGCGCCGGGTCCCCGATCCGGCGCGGCCTCCTGATGTGGTTCGAGTGCGGGACGCTCCCCCGCTACAGCAGGGCCGTGGCCAGGTGGTGGGCCAGGGCTCCGGTGCTGATGGCGAGGGTGTAGGCGGCCAACAGGCGGGCCGGTCCGGTGCGGCCGACGCGGCCTGCGCGGCACAGCCTGGAAGCACGCGGTTCCCTACAAAAAATCAGCCCCGGGCGTCGCCCACAGTCTCCTGCCTAGACTCTGCACCATGCCGAGAACTCTGTACCTGGTGGTGTCCGGAGCCCCCGCGCCCGAGGGAACCCCCGAACTCGTCAAAGCTCTCCAGGGCCAGAACTGGCAGGTGGCGGTGCTGGCCACTCCTACCGGCCTGGACTTCCACGACCAGACGCGGCTGGAGAAACTCACAGGAGAACCGGTCCGATCCGCGTTCCGCAGGCCCGGCACGGGCAAGGCCCTACCACCAGCCGACATGGTGTTGGCGTGTCCGCTCACCTTCAACTCGGTGAACAAGTTCGCCCAGGGCCTCGCGGACAATTTCGCCGTCGCGCTGCTGTGTGAGATGGCCGGGTACCGGGTGCCCACCGTGGTGGTGCCCCACTGCAAACTCCAGCTCGCCTCCCATCCGGCGTTCATCCGCTCCCTGGACACTCTGCGCGGGATGGAGGCGGTCACCGTTCTGTACGATCCCGACGCTCCCTACGAACGCCGCATGCCCACGTGGCGGCAGGTCATCGACACCGTGAACTCCCTCTGATCAGAAGGGCCCAACGTGGCTCCCGAAGCCCGTGGGAAGGGTGTGGGCACCGTCGCGACGCAGCTGACGCTGGACTACGCCTTCCACGTCATCGGCCTGGAAATGGTGTGGCCGAAGGTGTTGGAGCCCAACACCGACGGGCGCACTACCTACACCAAAGCGGGCTTTCGGGAGATGGGCACCATGCGCAGCTCCGGAGTCTGGAAGGGGCGCCGCTGCGGCGAGGCCGTCATGGATGCCCTGCCCGAGGATTTCCCCTGGCCGTCGGTGATCGTGGACGCGGACGACTGACGGAGGGGTGGAAGCGATGGCGGCCGCCCCGGGATCCTGGTCTGTCAGGGAGCCTCTGCCTCGTGGCCACATGCGGTCACGAGGAACGACTCCTTCGTTGCCCTCCGTCATGTCATGCTCTGTCTGGAAGAATATTCGCGACTATAGGAGAGCTGGCACTGATGCGTTTGACGTTCCTGGGCACCGACAGCGAAGGCGGCAAGTGCCCGACCCTCTACCGGACTGATCGCGACACCATCGTCGTTCAGGGCTACAAGGTCACCGACGCGGCGCTCTCGCGGACGTCCGCGACCTGGCGGACAACGAGACCCTGGTCGAGATCCCCCGTGAGCTGCTGCGCTACGCGGACGAAGGCGCCTGACCGATGGGACGGCTCCTGACTGAGGACGACTTCGTCCGCCAGTTCACCGACTTCGAACACAGCGCCTGGAAACTGGAGGTCCGCGACCGCTACAACGTCGACGAGGAGGCCGAGACCATCGACCGCTTCCTCCGAACCGGGGATCTCGGCCGGGAGAGGGACCACGCTCTCACCTCCTCCTGGCACCGCAACGTCACCGCCGGGGTCAAGGAAGGGAAGGTCTGGCAGAGGGTCCGCGTCGTCTCCCGACCACTGAGCGACTACATCACCTGGGAACACGCCGTCACGCGGTTCAACATCGAGGCCGGGGAGGACATCCGTTGGCTCCCCCGACACCACCCAGCCGTGGCGGAACTGCCCGACCTCGACTTCTGGTTGTTCGACGACACGTGGGCCTGCGTCCTGCACTTCGATGACGATGACGTGCCCCACGAACTCGAACGCGTCGACGACCCCGACGATGTCGCCCGCTACCGCCGATGGCGTGAGACCGCCTGGCGGCACGCGGTCGCGCACACCGAGTTCGCACCCGAAGGCCGCGCGGGATTCAATACCTAGGTGTCCCACAGCATCGAACGAGCCCGTCAGGATCTGGGCAGACGGCTCCGCGAGGTACGACGGTCGGCGGGACTGACCGGAGTCCGGCTCGCGGAGCTGTTGTCGTGGAGCCAGCCGAAGGTCTCCAAGATCGAGACGGGGCGTCAGGCACCGAACGCCGCCGAGATCGCCGCGTGGACTGAGGTCTGCGACCAAGCGCAGCTCACCGATGACCTCGTCGCCAGGTTGAACGACCTTGAATCGATGTGGGTGGAGTGGAGGAACCAGCTCCACGGCGGCCTGGGCGGCATCCAGTCGCGTATGGCCCTCGAAGAGGAGCGCGTACGGCTCTTTCGGGTCTATGAGCCAATGATCGTCCCGGGTCTGCTCCAGACCCCCGGGTACGCACGCGCGGTCCTGGAAGCGGCCAACCGCAAGAACGGAACACCGTCCTTCGGTATCGAGGACGCCGTGGGGCAGCGAATGCGTCGCCAGGAGATTCTCTACCGACGCGGCAGACAGTTCCGTTTCGTCATCAGTGAAGCGACCGTCTGCCACAGAAGAGGAAATCCGGAGTCGATGGCCGCCCAGATCGACCGGTTGGTCACGGTTTCCGACCTTCCACATGTCTCCTTGGGGATTATCCCCTTCGATTCCTCTCCCCCTTATCTTCCCCTCCACGGATTCTGGATCCAGGATGAGTCCTCCGTGGTGGTCGAAACCGTCTCCGCGGAACTGACCCTGACCCATCAGAGCGAGATCGAGCAGTACGAGCACGTCTTCACCATGGCCTCCTCCGGAGCCCGCTTCCAGGGTCAGGCCAGGGAACTTCTCAGGAATGCGGCGGAAAGGCTTGCCAGATAGCGCGCGCCCCGGCCAGGAGCACAGGCGACGAGGCACCTTTATTCGAGACTATTCTCGAACTACCGATGGCACCCGTGAGCATACGCATAAGCGAGTATTCTCATCGCTGGTCAATCCGCTTCTTCCTATGTTGGTGCCACACCCACAGGAAGGAGTACACGTGGAGGAACCGTACGAAGGCGCACCGGATGTGATCGAGCTCGGTGACGCGGCCGTCCTGACTCAGGGCAGCGACGACCAGAGCGTCGAGAGCAAGCAGTCTCCCTATGACTGACACGTTCGGTGCCGCTGATCGCGGCAGGAACCAGATGCGCTGGTTCGGTGGCTGTGCCCCGTCGGGACGGAGTGTTCCCGTCCCGACGGGCGCGGCCCTCCCATGGTCGGTTCCGTCCCTGTGGACGGTGGGGCCATGGCGTGAGCAGCGCATACGCACCTTCGAGGGCGAGGGGGTCCGCCTGGCGGTCATCGGTACCTGCTCAGCCGGTCAGGACCGGTTGGCCGAGGCGGCACACGCCCCCGACCCCACCGCCGTCACCGCCTCCTGGGCGGGATCCTTCACCGTCGTCCGCTCCACCGGAGACAGACTGGAGGTCGTCACCGACGCCTCCGGCGCGTGCCCGGTGTACACCGCCCGTACCGGTGACGGACTCACCGTGTGGGGGTCCAGCTCACGCGCGCTGGCGGCTCTTGACGGCTCCGGCATCGACCGGGAGTGGCTGGCGGCGTACCTGGGCGACAAACACGCCGTTCCTCCGAACCACAGTGCGTGGGCGGGGGTACGCCCGGTCCCGCCGGGCCACCGGCTGATCCTGACCTCCGGTTCCATGACCGTGAACCGGTGGTGGTGGCCCACGGCGCTGCCGCGTGAGGAGGCTCTGTGCCGCATCCGGACCACTCTGGTGGCAGGGGTGCGCTCACGAGCCCATGGCGGTCCCATGTCGACCGACCTCTCCGGGGCCGACTCGACCGCCCTCGCCGTCATCGCGGCCCGTTTCGGTCCCGTCACCGGTGTGACCGCCCACCCCGGAGACCGCGTCGAAGGCGGGGATCTGGACCATGTACGAGCCCTGACCGTTCCCGGGCTGACCCGGGAGCGCTTCGAGGTCACCGAGCGGCATCTTCCGTTCAGCCCGTCCGCCGGGGCACTCCCACCCACCGACGAACCACCGCCCTCAGCGGTGAGCTGGGCGGCCTTCGCCGGGCAACTGCGTACCGCCAGGCGGGCGGGAGGAGACGGGTGCCACATGACCGGGGACGGCGGAGACAATCTCTTCCTTCCGCCGCCCACCCACCTGGTGACCCTGGCGCGAAATCGTCAGTGGGCGAGGGTGTGGCGCGACGCCTGCGCCTGGGCACGCCTGCGCCGACGCGCACCGTGGCCCTACGTACGGGCAGCGCTCACCCATGATGTGGCCTCGTTGGCCCGTTCCGCGCCGAGCGCTCCACCGTGGCTCCGGTCCCCCCGTGCCTGAGCGACCGGTCCCCGCCGACGCCGACGAAGCACTGATCGCCCTCGTCAACACCGTGGCCAGGTTGGCGGCCTCCGACATCCAGTTGGCCGACCGTGTCGGCGTCGAACAGCACAACCCGTACTTCGACGGAGCCGTGCTCGACGCGGTGGTCTCCTTCCCGGCACAGGAACGGTTCTCGACCCGGCGCTACAAGCCCGTGTTGATGGACGCCCTCGGGGACCTACTCCCCGACTCCGTCCGGAAGCGCACAACGAAGGGCTCGTTCGTCCGCGACTACCACCGTGCCGTGCGCATCCACCTCGACTCGGTGCTGGACATGTGCGAGGGGCCCCTTTCGGAGGCGGGGCTGGTCGACCCCGCGCAGCTGCGCTCAGCGGTACACGCGGCGGCTTTGGGAGCCCGCGTCCCCTGGGCTCACCTGCTCACCACACTGGGCGCACACCTGTGGTGGAAGGCGGCGGAAGAGGCCCCGGTACCCCGCTGGTCCGTAACGGACGGGGCCGTCGCATGAACCGCCCGTCCACGATCGCGGTCGACACCGGGCACGCCTGGGTACTCGTCGACTACCGCACCGGCCGTACCGAACTGCGCACCACACCGCCCGACGGCCAGCGCCTGTGCGCGACCGTCCGGTTGGGGAAGCAGGTCCCCTCCTGGGGGACCGGCGAGACGGCCGCGGTACTGCCGTGTCCGCCCCGCAGGAGACCGCTCTGGCTGCTGCTGTGCCTACCAGCGGTCACGGTGACCGCTGCGGCCCTGCTTCTCGGGCCCCGGGGCGGGCGTCTGGGCCGTCTGGTCGTACTGGCATCTCTGGGCCGCCGCCTGCCTCCGGCCTCGAACGGACGTGTCCGCGCGGCGCTGGACGCTGTCAGGGCCCTTTCCGCCTACCTGCCCGGCCGATGGGCGTGCCTGGAGCAGTCGGTGGCGACCGCGTTCCTGCTCGCCCTGACCGGCCGACGCGCCGAATGGCGCCACGGGCTGGCCACCGATCCGGTCCGGCTACACGCCTGGGTCGCCGATCGCGACGGGCATCCCGTGGGTGAGGGGCCTGACATCAGCGCCTACACCCCGATCCGTACAACCGACGGCCCCGTGCTGGGGCCCACCTTGGAGAAGACTCTTGAGTGAACCGCACGTGCTGCTGACCGGACAGAGCCTTGCGCTGGGAATGCCCCGCAAGGACATGCTGCCCACCTACCACACCTGGGAGAACGACCCCGGCACCCTCATGGGTTACGGCAACCAGGTCCCCCAGTCCTGGGAGACCCGAGAGGCCGGGTGGGAACGCCAGCGCGGCAACATGAACTATCCCCAATTCGAGGTGGTGCGCCTCCAGGACTCGGAACCGGTGGGAATGACCACGCTGGAGATCAATCGCTTCGTGCGCACCGCCGAGTTCGTCATCGTCCTGGCCCCGACCGAACGCGGCAAGGGGTACGCCACCGAGGCCGCGCGCCTCACTCTGGACTGGGCCTTCCACCTGGCGGCGCTGCACATGGTGTGGTTGAAGGTGCTCGAACCCAACAGGGCCGGTGTGGCCGCCTACGAAAAAGCGGGGTTCCGCCACGCCGGTCGTCTGCGTCAGGCGGGCTTCTGGCAGGGCGTGCCGGTGGACGAGCTGCTGATGGACGCCGTGCCTGAGGACTTCTCGGGGCCGTCGGTGATCATGGGCGCGGACGGCTGAGAGGGCCTGAAAAAACGGAAAGGTGATGGCCGCGCCGGGCCCCCGATCCGGCGCGGCCTCCTGATGTGGTTCGAGTGCGGGACGCTCCCCCGCTACAGCAGGGCCGTGGCTAGGTGGTGGACCAGGACTCCCGTGCTGACGGCGAGGGTGTAGGCGGTCAGCAGACGCACTGGGCCGGGGCGGCCAGGGCGACCGGTGCGGAACCAGCTGCGCGGTTTGCGGTGGCTGTGCGGACGCCGGGGGCGGCGCGGCAGCGGCGGGCGCTCCCGCCGGGGCGGGATCGGACCGTCGTCGGGGGCCGGGCGCGGTCGCGGAACCGCGGGTGTCTGAGGGCGTACCGGCGGCGTGGCGGGCTTGCGCGGCCGCTCCGGACCTTCGGGGTTCGGGGTGTCGCGTGCGGCCAGTCGGGCGGCGTGGACGTGCATCCAGGGCGGGAGTTCGCCGTGGGCCTGCCGGTAGGCGACGCGGGGGTTGCCCTTCATCTGGGCGAGCAACCGCTGTTCCCGGGTGAGCGGGGTCGGGTAGCTGGGCTTGGAGAAGCGGCGTCCCCGGGGCGCGTCCAGCACCGCGCGCACCCCCGAGGAGACCGGTTCGGCGGTCATCGGTCGGCCCCTGCGGTTGCGGTCCTGTTGGTGTCGGTGGTGAGGGTGAACTCGGCCCACACGATCGTGCCCAGGCCTCCGCAGGACGGGAAGTCCACCACGGCCCGGCTCCCCCAGCGCATGGCCAGGGAGTCGATGAGCAGCAGGCCCCGGCCGCGTTCGGCCTCCTCCCACTCAGACGCCGTGCGCTGGCGCGGAATCTCCGGAAGAGTGGGGGCGGACTCCCGAACCCCGTCGTCGACGATGCCCAGGTGCAAAGTGGTGGCGGTGGGCATGGACAGGATCCGGATCACCCGGCCGTCCGACTCGCCGGAACGGGAGTGGTCGACCCCGTTCGCGAACATCTCGCTCGCGCACAGCACCACCGTGTCAGCCAGGTCGGGGCACAGACCCTCCAGGCGGAACAGGTCGGCGCGCAGGTCCTCACGAACCCAGGAGGCCTGGGAGAGGTCGCCGGGGTAGACGCGGGAGGCCCAGCGGCGCCCGGCGAAGCCTGGGGTGGGTGTGTGGAACGACGCGCGGGGACGCGGCACAATGGACATGTCGGCATGCTCCTTCTGTGTGCAAACAGGTGTGGTTGTCGGCTTGGGCTCTGGGGGCGGGGCAATCGCCCCCAGAGCCCGTTCTCATGTGGCTGCCACTCAGCAGGCGGTGTTCACGGCACAGTGAGAGACGGCGTCCGTGTGATCCGCGCATGGGTGCCGGTTCGCTGTCAGGGACTCAGTCGCCTGGACGCCCCTCCCCGGTCTCCGATCACGCCCATGCGCGCCCGCCGTTCACCAGTCATGGCCATTCCTCTGCCAGAGCAGCACCTGCATCAATCGTTGACGCCCACGTTAGAAGCTTATTGCATAAGCGTCAAGACATATGACATAAGATAGAAGCCGAAGCTGGAGTGCGGCCAGCCTTACAGCCCGCGCTACGGTGAGACCCGAGTACACACATGCCGGAAGGGGCAGGCTGGATGAGCACCCTCGAACCGCCCAGGGCGCGGTACAAACAGGTGGCTGCGCTCCTGCGTGACGCCATCAAGAGGGGCGACTACGCGCCGGGAGCGACGCTGCCCAGCCAGCCGGACCTGGCCCGCGAGTACGGACTGAACCAGAGCTCCATCAGCCGGGCCATGGCCATGCTCCAGGCCGAAGGATGGATTCGCACCGAGCACGGGCGCGGCTCGATGGTCCTGGAGATGCCCACCGTCAAGCGCATTCGCCGCATCGACCGTGATTACCGCGCCTCTGAGGGGACCAGTGCATACGCCGAAGGACTCTCGGAAGCCGGGCTCACACCTCGGACAGAGCTCGTGCGCTGGGACGCCCAAGACGCTCCCGAGGACATCGCTGAAGCACTCAACCTGGACACCGCCACCCAGGTCCTGACACGCAGACGGCACATGTTCGCCGACGACAAGCCCATCCAGCTCGCCGTCTCCTACATCCCCATGGACGTTGCCGGGAGTGTGGATATCGCGATGCCCGACACCGGTCCCAGTGGCATGTACGAGCGCCTCGCCGAACGCGGCTTCGGCCCGGTGCGCTTCACCGAGGACATCGAGGTCCGCAGCGCCTTGCCGGACGAGGCCGCCTTCCTCAACATCGCTCCCAGCCAGCCGGTGTTCCGTATTCTGCGCACTGCCTTCGACAACACCGACCGCCCCGTCGAAGTGTGTGCGAACACCCTGGCCGCCCTGCGCTGGCGGCTCACCTACTCTTGGGGACAGCAGTCGTGAACGCGAGTCCACTGCACAGCGTCAGCGTCACCGGCATAGTCGTCCGTCCCGATGATGGTCGTGTCCTGGTCATCAAGCGCGCCGACGACGGCCGCTGGGTACCACCGGGCGGTGTGCTCGAACTCGCTGAAACCCCCGAGCAGTGCGCGGTTCGGGAAGTGTTCGAGGAGACCGGGATCCGTGTCAAGCCGCTGCGCCTGACCGGGGTGTACAAGAACATGAAGCTCGGCGTGGTCTCGTTGGCCTTCCTCTGCGAACCGGTCGGCGGACGGCTACGCACCAGCGCCGAAGCACCCGCAGTTGTGTGGCTGGCCCCAGAAGAGGCCCTGGCCACCGCTCCCGAGGCTCGGGGCGTACGCATCACCGATGCCTTGGCCCAGAATGGTCCGTTCGTGCGAACCCACGACGGCACACACCTACTCCTCTGAGGGATGAAATACATACACGTTCGGCCCCGCCTGCTATGAGTCAGCGGGCGGGGCCGAAGGCTTCCAGGCAAGTGCGGCTCAGGTGCCGCTGAGGCCGTTGCGCTGGCGCAGGAGACGGTAGGCGGCCCGGCTCATCGCCCGGTTGATGGAGTCCTGGAAGTCCTGCTCACCGATGTAGCGCTCGGTGAACTCCACCCCGCTCTCGTAGCGGTCCATCACGGCGTCCTTCATCGCCGGGTCGAACTTGTGCCGGAAGGCGCCCTCGTCGTTGTTGACGGCGGCCATCTCGACCTCGGGGTTGTCCATGACCGTCTGGAGGCGCTCCTCCATCATCAGCCGGTCGGCTTCGCTGAGGTCATGGCCGAAGTGCTCGTTGAAGATCTCGATGATCTCCGACAGAAGCTCCTTCTTGGGGTCGTAGGCACTGCCGGTCCCGTCCGAGAACCCGGGGAGCTCCTGGTCGCCCTCGGGGCTGAGCCGCAGATCGTCCTCGGCCTTGCGGAACAGCTTCAGGTGGCTGAGGTCGACCTCGCCGACATCGACCCCACCGTCCTTGCGGGCGGGCAACACCCGCAGCAGGAAGCGACCGTAGAGGTACAGGCGTTCCAGCTCAGCATCGGGGTAACGCATGATCTGGGACAGGAACGCGTACTTGGTGACGTAGTCGTTCAGGTCGGCGCGGAAGCGGTCGGCGTCGGTGCGCTCGTCCTCCTCCTCGCTCTCCATCAGCGCGGCGAAGCGCTCGACGGCCGGGGCCGTGAACCGGTTGAGTTCGGGGTGGTTCTTGAGATTGTCGGTGCCGGGCTGGACCTCCAGCTTGTGGAAGGCGTCGGCGAACCCCTGGAGTTCGTCCCTGACCAGCACGTCGGCCTCGCTCATAACCCGGTGGGCGATGGTGTGCAGGATGTCGGGTTCGGCCTCAGCAGTGACGGCCTGCTCGTAGTAGGGCCGGAACGCCTCCCTGATCTCCTGGGCATCGTTGGCGAAGTCCAGCACCCGCAGGTCGCTCTGGGACTTGAGCGGATGCGTGCGGTTGAGCCGGGACAGGGTCTGCACGGCCGCCACGCCCTTGAGCGACTTCTCCACGAACATCGTGGTCAGCAGCGGCTGGTCGAAGCCGGTCTGGTACTTGTCAGCGACGATGAGCAGGCGGTACTCCTTGCCGTTGCGTGCGACGGCTGCGGGATCGTCGGCTCGGGTGGCGGCGAAGCGCTTGGGCAACTCGGTCTCGGAGAACCCGTTGATGGAGGGCTCGGAGACCTCCTTCCCGCTCCTGGGGTCCTTGAGCGTTCCGGAGAAGGCGACCAGGACACCCGGGTCGGGAACTCCGCTGTCCTTCAGGTAGCTCTCGATCGCCCGGTACATCCGCAGAGCCGCATCCCGCGAGCGGGTGACCACCATGCCCTTGGCCCGGCCGCCCATCTGCTGACGGGTGACGGTGTTGAAGTTCTCGATGATGGTCTCGGCGTGCTGGGCGAGCGTGGAGTCGTGCAGCAGCGCGAACCGGGCCAGCTGGGACTTGGCCTTGGTGGCGTCGACCTCGGGGTCGTCGGTGTTGCCGTTGAGCAGCCGGTACTGGGTGGCGTAGGTGATGTAGCTGCGCAGGGGGTCGAGGATGAACCCCTCCTCGATGGCCTGGCGCATCGAGTAGGTGTGGAAGGGCTCGTAGAGGCCGGTGGCCTCGCTGCGCACACCGAACAGGTTGAGGGTCTTGTGCTTGGGGGTGGCGGTGAAGGCGAAGTAGGACAGGTTGGCGCTGCGGCCCCGGTAGGAGGCCGACTCCAGCAGGGCGCCCTCCGTCGACTTGGGGGTGCCCTTGGCCTCGGCGCCATCGTCCTCGGTGTCGTCGTCGGTGTCCAGGCCCAGGTCCCGCAGGGCCTTCTTGACGTCCTTGGCGGCCTCGCCGCTTTGGGAGGAGTGCGCCTCGTCGACGACGATGGCGAACCGGCTGCCGCGGATCTCGGTGGGCTCGCGCTTGAGGTAGTCCAGCAGAGCGGGGAAGGTCTGGAGGGTGACGACAATGATGCGCTTGGAGGAGGTGGACAGCGCCTCGGCGAGCTGGGCGGACTTGGAGCCGCCCTTGCCGCCGATCCGCCCGACCAGGCCCTCCACCTGGGAGAAGTCGCCGACGGTGTCCTGGAGCTGCTTGTCCAGGACGGAGCGGTCGGTGATGATGATGGTCTTGTCGAAGACGGGGGTGTTGGGCTCCAGACCCTTGGCGACGGCGGCCGGGTCCATCAGGGCGGGGTCTGCGGGGGTGTGCAACGAGGAGAGCCGGTGCGCGAGCCAGGCGATGGTGTTGGACTTGCCCGACCCGGCCGAGTGCTGGATCAGGTAGTTGTTTCCGGCTCCGTGCCGGGCGGCGTGGTCGACCAGGCTGCGCACGGCGTGCCACTGGTGGAAGCGGGGGAAGATGACGTTCTCGCGCCTGCGCCCCTTGTCGTCCTTGTCGCGCTTGACGTGGATGAACCGCTCCAGCAGGTCCAGCCAGTTGTCGACGGCCCAGACCGTCTCCCACAGGTAGGCGGTGCGGTAGCCGGAGGCGTCGGCGGCCGGGAGCGGGTTGCCCGCGCCGCCGGTATTCCCCGGCCCCTCGGAGCCGGTGTTGAAGGGCAGGAAGCGGGTGTCCTTCCCGGCGAGCCTGGTGGTGATGAACACCAGGTCGGGGTCGACGGCGAAGTGAACGAGGGCGCGCTTGGCGAAGAGGAGCTCGCGGGGGTCGCGGTCGTGGGCGTACTGGTGCTTGGCGTGGTTGACGTTCTGCCCGGTGAGGGGATTCTTGAGCTCGGCGGTGGCCACGGGCAGGCCGTTGACGAAGAGTGTGAGGTCCAGGGCGCGGCCCTGGTCACCGTCCTTGGCCGCGTAGCGGAGCTGCCGGGTGACGGTGAGGTGGTTGGCCTCGTAATCGGCGAGGGCGTTCTCAGCGATGGTGTGCGAGGGCTTGAAGTAGGCGAGCCGGAACTTCAGGCCCTCGACGGTGACACCTTGGCGGAGGACATGGAGGGTGCCCTCGGTGTCGATGCGCTTGGCGAGGGTCTTGGCGAAGGTGGCCTGGGCCTGGTCCCGGGAGCCGCCGCAGCGGGTGACGAGCTCCTCGAAGGCATCGGCCTGGGTGGCGCCGAGGAAGGCGGTGAGCTCCGCCGTGTCCAGGGCGAGTTCGGGGGCGTAGTGGTGGTTGGCGCCCTGGGACCAGCCGCGCTCCAGCATGGAGGCGACGATGTGGTCCTCGAAGGTTCTCTCGTCGTAGACCGGGCTCATGACAGGTCGGCTCCTCGCGCGGTGGTGACGTCGATCTGACCGGTAACAGCGGCAGTGATCAGGGCGCGCTTGCGTTCTTCCAGCAGTGAAATTTGCCGAGCTAGCAGTCCGCCAATTTTCCTTGATTCAGCAATTTCATAGTCTATCTCGTTGGAGATACGAACCTGCTCTTCATGACTGGGACTTGGAAAAGCAAGGGATGCCATTTGCGACTCACTAACCGAAGGAACAGGCCCAGGATTAGCAATCTGTGCAAGGTCAACAAAGGAAAGTAGATGCATCCAGTACCGAGAGTCGCCACCGTGAAATTTGATTGCACGAACATTGTCATCAACCACTGAGTTGCGACCCAATATTCGCCGCTGATTGAGAAGCAGGGCGGCACCTACTCGCGCATATACAACCGAACCAGCAGGAACAATCCTGGCCCGCAACTCACGAGCCGCCGTTCGATCGATCCAGTTCTCCGCAGAAAGCACCCAACCATAAGCATCACCGCAGGAGAAATCTGCCACCTTAACAAAGGGGAATTCACCCTCCCCAACGCCTTGGTATTGATGCGGAAAGGTTGTCCCCATATAGAACCTACCGAGTCGATTTAGCCTTACCAAAGGCCAACCATCTGCTACTTTTCCCAGCCACGGAACAAGGCGAGCATCGCCATTATTTTCCTCAGTTCCTGAAACCAGTGCCCGGATTTGCTGCCGAGATCGTTCAGCAAACACCTCACTCTGCCTACCCCGAAGCTCAACAAGAGCTTCAATACGAGCCACCTCAACATCGAGAAAGTCAGCGATGCGCCTCTGCTCGTGGATATCTTGAACCCAAGGCACACGGACCTCATGGGCATTTTCGCGAGATAGTCCAGGAACACCTACATCCTGAGAAGACCCTTTGAGATCGACCGATTGCAGTGCATAATACAGCCACCGCATATCTACACGAACAGAGCGACGATCCAAGAAATATGCGGTATCAATCGCAAACGACTCCACTGGCAACCACTTGACTGACCCGTAGCTCCCCTTGCGCCCTACGATAATCCCTGGGGAGAGTACATTCGCCTTGTTGTGATAATCACCTATCCCACCAGAGCCAACGACGGGAACCTTACCTTCGACTCGTTCCTCAGCAGGAAGAGCACTCCCGTATGAAAGTCGAGCAATCCGCTTTAGCGGAACCCACTCAATCACTTCGTCACCTCTCCCAGAAGTCGCTGGATCTCGCCCTCAAGCTCCTTCAACTCTACGTCGATCTCCTCAAGCGGCCGTGGCGGCGTGTACACGTAAAAGTGACGGGTGAAGGGAATCTCGTAGCCGATCTTCGTCTTCGAGTAATCCACCCAGGCATCGGGAACATGCGGCAGCACCTCCCGCTCCATGTAGGCGTCGATGTCCTCACCCAGCGGGATGTTCTCGAAGTCGCGCAGATCCGCGTCCGGCTCCGGCTCACCCTTCTTCTTCTGCACCTCGCCCTCGGGATCACGCACCGACACCGCGTTCCACACGGCCTTCATCACGGCCGTCGGCGGCTTGGACACCCCGCCCTCGGCGAACGCCTGCTGCATCCGGTCAGCGAACTCGGGCTTCTTAAAACACGGCTCACCATCCGCCAACGGCCGCAGAGCCTCGACCAACTCCGCCTTCTGCTCGTACTTGGCGGTGGTCTTGCCCTTGTCCAGGGCATCAGTCAGCTCAACCAACGTCTCCTTGGTGACCTCGAAGCGCAGTTTCAGCGGGCGTTCCACGGTGATGCGCTGGTAACCGAAGTCCTCGTTGCGGAACACCTTCACCTTGCCGTGCAGCGGGTGCTCAGGGTCCTCGGCCACCCCCAAGGCATCTGCGTACAGCCGCGTCAGCTCGGTGATCTGCTCGGCGCTGATCTCCTTGCGCTTCTCCCCCAGGGACTTGCGCATCTTGGTCCAGTGCTCGCGGGCGTCGATGAGCTTCACGCGACCCTCGTGGGCACGGTGCTTGCGGTTGCTCAGCACCCAGAAGTACGTGGAGATACCGGTGTTGTAGAACAACTGGTCCGGAAGAGCGACGATCGCCTCCAACCAGTCGTTCTCCAGGATCCAACGGCGAATCTCGGACTCACCGGACCCAGCCGCCCCGGTGAACAACGGGGAGCCGTTGAAGACGATGGCGATCCGGCTGCCCGGCTTCTCCACGTCATCCGGCTCATACGGCTTCATCTTGGAGATCATGTGCTGGAGGAACAGCAGCGACCCGTCGTTGATGCGCGGCAGACCCGCCTCGAACCGGCCCGAAGAGCCCAGGTCGTGTTCGTCTTGGACTTCCTGCTGAACCTTCTTCCACTCCACGCCGAACGGCGGGTTGGCCAGCATGTAGTCGAACTTGGCGTACCGGTGCCGGTCGTCGCTGAAGGAGTTGCCGAACCGAATGTTCTTGGGGTCCTGGCCCTTGATCATCAGGTCGGACCGGCAGATCGCCCACGACTCTGGGTTGAGTTCCTGGCCGAACACGACCGCCGTGGCGTCGGGGTTCAGGGCGGTGATGTGGTCGTGCATCTCGGTGAGCATGCCGCCGGTACCGCAGGCCGGGTCCAGGATCTCCTTGATGACGCCGGGACCGCGCAGGGAGTCCTCGTCCGGCGCCAGCAGCAGGTTGGCCATCAGCTTGATGACCTCCCTGGGGGTGAAGTGCTCACCGGCCGTCTCGTTGGAGATCTCGGAGAAGCGGCGGATGAGCTCCTCGAAGATATAGCCCATCTGGACGTTGGAGACGCGCTCCGGATACAGCTTCAGGTCGGCGAACCTGCCCACCACCCGGTAAAGCAGCCCGGCGTTGTCCAGCCGCTGGATCTGACGGGGGAACTCGTACTTCTCCAGCACCTCACGGGCGTTCTCGGAGAACCCGTTGATGAAGTGGGTGAGGTTGTTGGCCGCCTGGGAGGGGTCTGCGGCGATGCGCTCGAAGGTCAGCGGGCTGGTGTTGTAGAAGCTGTGCCCCGAGGCCCGCAGCACGAACTCGTTGTGGACGGGCTTGTCCCTGAACTTGTCGTGCGCGTCCAGAACCTTCTGCTTGGTCGGCTCCAGGACGCAGTCCAGCCGCCGCAGCACGACGAACGGCAGGATGGCCTTGCCGTACTCGGACTGCTTGTAGTCGCCGCGGAGCAGGTCCGCGACCGACCAGATGAAACTCACCATCTCCTGGTGGGTACTCGAATTCACCGGGGTCCTTCCGAAGGGGTGTGCCGCTGAGGGGTGCTGAGGGGTACTGCTGAAGGTTCTGAGCGGGGTGTACGTCAAGTCTGGCTGATCCGTCAGACGTTCGCGTCCGTGTTCGGAGCTTCCGGGATTTTCGGTCCTCCGGACTCCTCGGACCCGGACACGGGCACGGACGGCGGTGCCAACAGCCCGGAGCGCAGTCCGCTGGACAGGCGCTGGCCCAGGTCGTCAGCGGCCGTTCGGGCGCGGTCGAGTTCGGTGCGGAACTCGTGGAGCTCGCGGAACGCCGCCCCATACCGCCGCTGCTCCGCCAACGGCAGCAACGGAACGCGCAGCCGCCGCAGGTCCACCCGGATGACGGTCGAGCCCTGACCGGCCTGGCGCAGGTTGTCCTCGTCCTCCAGGAAACCGGCCAGGAACCACGGGTCGATGTGCGCGGGGTCGGGCCTGAGCAGGTGCAGGTTCAGACCCAGCAGGGCTCCGGCGTCGGTCTCCGCCGCGACCCGTGCCCGGGAGGACTCCCTCCTGCCGAGCGCGGAGGGGACGATGACGTCACCGGCGCACACCTCCACCCGGCCCCGCGCCTCCTCGGAGTCGGCGGGCGCGGTCAGGCGCCCGCCCGGTTCCCGGCCGCCGAGGACGTCGGCCAGGGTGAGCACCCGGGGGCCGCGCCCCGCGCCCTCCTCCGCCGCCGGTGACAGGCCCGAGGCCGTGGAGGGCGCGCGGTGCAGAACCAGGGCTCCGGAGCGGGCGAGGTCGGCGACGGCCGCCATTCGCCACTCCTCCGCTTCCCGGGAGGTCCACCTCTCCCCCGGCACGCTGGCGCGGGTGCGCTCCAGCGTGCGCAGGAGTCTTCGGCGGGTCTTCCCCGCCCACCTGCGCGTCTCCTCCGCGCTGGCCTCGGGCGCGGCCACGGGCAGGTGGCGCTGCGGGGTCAGGTCGACGGTGTCGTCCAGCAGCTCGACCACGGACACGGTCCGGCAGAACCCGGGCACGTCCGCCGTCTTCTCCGACGCGTCGAGGAACGCGCTCCAGGAGTCGCCCACGCCGCCGCGCAGCTCCTCCCAGTCGATCGGGCGACGCTGCTCCTCGCTCTCCTGATCACTTCCGGCGTCGACGAAGAGCACGCGCGGCTGCGACACGGCAGCTGTCTCGGGCTGGCACAGCACCCACAGGTGCAGTCCCACGTGCAGGGGGGCGGCCGCGCCTGCTGGCAGGCCGATGACGGCCGACAGCGCACCCCGGCGCAGCAGTTCCCTGCGGATGCGGCGGCCCGAGGGGCGGGAAGCGGCGGCCGGAGGCATGAGCACGACGACCCGGCCGCCGGGGCGGGTGTGGGCCAGGCAGTGCTGGATCCAGGCCAGTTCGGACTCGGATCGGGGCGGCACCCCGTAGGCCCAGCGCTCGTCGTAGGCGAGTTCGTCGGCCCCCCAGTCGCGCTGGTTGAAGGGCGGGTTGCACAGCACCGCGTCGAAGAAACGGCCGGAGAAGGCGTCAGCGGTGAGGGAGTCGCCCCCGGCGACCCGGCCGGGGGCGCCGCTGGGCACCAGGCCCACCCGTGCCTGGGCCAGGCGTGCCGTGGCCTCCTCGACCTCCTGCCCGTACAGGCCCACCGCGCCGTCCTCCGAGGCGGTCCGCAGCAGGGTGCCCGTGCCGCAGGCGGGGTCGAGCACCTCGGCGCCCCGGACGTCGGCCAGGTCGGCCATCAGGCGGGCCAGCAGGCCGGGGGTGATGTGCGCCTTGCCGCCCAGGGCGGCGAGGTAGGCGTCGTGGACGCGGTCGGAGAGTTCACGGGCCAGGCCCGGGGTTTCGGCCGCCTCGCGCAGGGCGCCGACCAGGTCGGCTCCGCCGGGGTGGGCGGTCACCCGGTCCGTCACCCGGCCCGTCACCGTGTCCACGGCCGGGGCGTCGTCCCGGGACAGGTGGAGCAGGAGTTCCTGGACGTCGGCGACGACCTCTCCCAGGTCGCCGCCCTCGGCGGCGGCTGTCCGGATCCGCTCCCAGACGCGCTCGTGGGGTTCGCGCTCGGGCATGCGGTCGCTACGGGCCAGCCACTGTTCGATCTGGGCCAGGTCGAACAGCGCCCGGTTTCCGCTGCCTCCGACGGGGGGCGGGAAGTCCCCGTGGCGTCGGCGCCAGTTGCTGACCGTGGTGCGGCTCACCTGCGCGATGCGCGCGATGTCGGCCGCGGTGACGCTCGTGTTCTCCGCCATCGAAGCCCTCCCTTTCCTCGGTCGAGAACAGTACACCACAGCACATCTCTGGTTGACAATGTTTTCACCTAGTCCCTATGTTGATGGTGTCGGCGTTACCGCTCCGTCCCAACGACGCATCCCTGGAGTCGGCCATGTCCATGCCCCTTCCCCTGCCCTTCGAGCAGGAGGAACCCCAGGCCAGCCCTCAGAAGGTCACCCCGCGCCAGCTGCTCGGCGTCCGCGAGGCCGAGTGGCGCCCGCACCTGGAGTCGATCTCCCTCGTCTCCGAGGCGCCCTTCAACCAGAAGCAGCTCGACCAGGCCGCACGGGCGCTGGGAGCGGTCTTCACCGAGGAGATCGGCGTGTACGGGCGCTCCGACCTGCACCGCTGGCCCGCCTGCACGGCGGCGGTCACCGTGGGCGTGGCCACCAGCCGCTACGCCAGCGGCACCTTCTGGCCCGCTCTGTGGGAGACCACCGGGGTGCCCGCCCCGCGCCAGAAGGCGGACGCCTGGGGCACCCGCTTCCTGCGGTCCCTGGAGATCCTGGGCGTGGACGCCTTCCCCGGCATGACCTACCCCTACGTGGACCCGATCCTCATGCACTCGGGGATCCCCACCTACTGCCTGGGCGACGTCTTCGACCTGCTGCTGCACCGCAGCGCGGTGGAGCCCGGCCTGGACGCGCACGGATTCCACCTGTGGGCTGTCTCCGGCCGCCACCGTCTCAAGGACCTGGACATGCCCGCCAGCAGGTTCATCTCCTCGGGTGGCGACTACGCGCTGGAGACCATCGAGCGGTGCATGCACCTGCTGGAGCTGCTGCGCGAGGACCCCGACGCCGCGCCGCGCGAGGCGGGACTGCCCCGCCGGTTCCGCGCGCCCGCGGTCGCCGCCCTGGAGCGCGCCGCCGACCGGGGCGCACTCCCCCGGCACCCGCTCTCCCACTCCTCCCGGCCCCGTTCGGCCCGACCCCGGCTGCGCCTGGACCCCTTCGTGCACGGAGTCCACGTCGTCCTGCCGGTGCTCGACGACAGCGCCAACCTCGACGTGTTCTGGGAGATCACCACCGACGACGACACCCACACGGTCCCGGGAGGGCACCGGTGGGGCAGCGGGACGGCCGAACAGACGGTGTTCGCCGTGCCCCGGCCCGCCCGCACCGTGAGCGTGACCCCCAGGGGGCTGGGCATCCGGGAACAGCTCACCCTCGTCGACCCGGACGATCCCCTACTGATCTTCGACGACTCCGGCTCCCTGGTGGGCTCCGACACCGCGCTGCCCCCGGGCCCGGTGTGGGTGCTGCACCCATCCACCGCAGCCCTGGAGGTGTCGGAGGAGGCCGAGGAACTGGGCCGCTACGACGTGCCCTACGGCTGGGAGGGGTGGGCACTGCTGCGGCTGCGTCTGGCTCGCGACGCGCGCGTCGGCCTGGCCGGGCACCCCGAGCACCGGGTGCGCGGCAGGGAGCGGCCGCGCCTGGAGGCGTCGGACCCGATTCCGGGGGTGACCACCCAGCACGGCGCGCCGGTCCACTCCGAGCGGCCCACCGTCGTGCTTCCCGATCCGGAGGGCGCCCCGGTGCCGTGGCAGGTGGAGGTCCGCTCCGCCGAGGAGGGGCGGTTGCTCTGGCGTACCCGGGCCGACTCCGGGAAGCACGTCCCCCTCTTCCAGGGTGAGGAAACGGTGGTCGGTTCCTTCACGGTGAGCGTGCGCGGCCCCCTGGGCCGCGGCATCAGCCGCCAGATCACGGTCGCCGAGGGCTTCGGGGCACACCACGAGCCCGCCACCCGCCTCCTGGAGGCCGCGGGGCTCACCCCCGCGCGGTCCCGGCTGTCCCCTCCCGAGGGCGCCGAGGCCGAACCGGCCCTGCTGTCCTTTCCCGCCGACACCCCGGCCCTGCCCGCCACGCTGCGTTCGGGGACCTCCGTGCTGCCGGTGACCGTCAGCCCGCCGCACATGAGCCTGCTGCTGACCCGTGAACACGCACCGCGCAGGCGCACCAGGCCGCTCCGGCTGGACTGCGAGGCGATCGCGGACTACGGCGACCTGGTGGTCCGCCTGCCCGAGGTCGGGCAGAGCCGTCCTGGTCCGCTGCACGTCCTGCACGGCGACGACGCCGTCCAGCAGGTCGAGGCCGGCGCCTCCCTGGGATCCCACACCCACCGCTACCCCCTCGGGCAGGTGGTGGACACCGCGGCCGCGCGGCGCCACCTGCGTCTGGTCCTGGCCCAGGGCCAGACCCTGGTGCCCGTCGCCGTCATCCGACCGCGACGCCTCGCCGTCGGGGCCTCGGTGCACGACCGCGTCGTCCACCTCGACGGTTTCCCGGGCATCGACGACGTCAGCGCGGCGGTGTACGAGTGCGGGGCTCCGTGGCGCCCACCCACGGTCGTGCCCGTCTCCGCCGACGGCCGGGTCCCCCTCCCGGAACGGATCGCCGGACCGGTGCGGATCCTGCTCGCGGTGGACGACCCGTGGTCGGTCGGCGACTGGCCCCGCTGGCCCGAGCCGGACGACCCCAACACGGTCGGCTGCGACCTGCCGGGCCGCCCCGAGGGCGCCGACGCCGAGGAGGAGCTGCTGTGCGCGGCCTTCGGTGAAGGGTCCGGACTCGCCGAACTGCCCCTGACGCACGACAACGCCGTACGCCTGTGGCGGGTCCTGGGCGGTCACCGCGTCCTGTCGCGCTCAGGCGTGCCCGTCGACCGCGTCGAGGCCTGCGCCGCCGCGCTCGGCCGCTCCCCCGTGGCGGCGCTGCTGGCGCACGGGGCAGCCGAACCCGCCCCCGACGAGAGCGTGCACTCGCTGGTCAGCGGCGGGATCGTCACGGTGGCGGCGGGCGGCCGCGTCCCCGCCGACCAGGCCGCGGAGCTGTGGCACCGGCTGCCCTCCGCCGCGGCCCTGGCCACCAGTGACCTGCTGCCGCTCATCGACCCCGACTCCCCCTCCCCCGAGCACGTCGACCTCCTGGAACAGCTGGAACAGAGGTGCGGACCGGTCGCCACCGCGCTGCTGCGCGGGGAGACCGACCCGGCGCGCCACGCCGGACGGTTCGACGCCGCCACCGAGCAGCTGGCACTGATGCCCGAGGAGCAGATCACCGCGATCTGGCGGGAGGCCAGGGTCGTACCGCGGGCCCTGCTCGACGAGGACTCGCGCACCCAGGCGGCGCTGGGGCTGTTCCGCGCCCGCAACCAGGCGGAGCTGCACCGGGTGCGGCGCGAAGCCGCCGACCTCTCCCGGAGCGTGCTGTCCGCGGCGGGAAGGCTCTCGCCGGTCTACCGGCGCCCGGTCACCGAACTGCTGGAGCCCCGGTACACCGTCGGCGCCTCGCGCTGGCGCAACCTGCCCACCGTGTCCCTGGCCATGGCCCTGACCGCGCGGCTGGCCGCCCGGTCCGTGCCCGTCTTCGTCCCGCTCGCCCGGGCGCAGCGTCCCCTGTGGAGCGACCTGGCCCGAAGCGCCCCCGACCTCGTGCGCATCGACATCGTCCTGGCCGAACTGGCCCTCGCCGGAGCCGAACGCGCCCACCTCGCCCAGCGGAGAGCCCGCGGCCCCCGTCCCGGCGAAGGGCTCTTCCGCACCGCCTGACCGTGACCGCAGCGACCGTCCCGGGACGGTCGCTCCCCTCCCCTCTCAACCCCCGTCAACCACTTCCACCCGTGAGGACCCTCCGATGACCGCCCAGATCGATCCGATCGACGTCAGCGCGACGGTCAGCGGCGCCTACCGCCGCTACCTGCGCTCCCTGCTGCCCATCCGCGATCCGGCGCTGGCCGGGGCGCTGCACGAGCAGATCGACCGCAGCCACCAGGTGAGCAAGGGTCCGCTGCTGGAGGCCACCCCCGCCTACGAGACGGGGCGCACCCCGCGCGAGCTCATCGCCGAGGGGGTCCTGTCACCAGGGTTCGCCTCCCCCTCGGGCCCCTCCGTACGTCTGGACCGACCGCTGTACAGCCACCAGGAGGAGGCGGTCCGCAAGGCGGGGGCCGGACGCAACCTGGTGGTGGCCACCGGCACCGGCTCGGGCAAGACCGAGAGCTTCCTGCTGCCGGTCCTGAACGAGCTCCAGCGCCAGCACGAGCGCGGCGAACTGGGCCCCGGCGTGCGGGCGATCCTGCTCTACCCCATGAACGCGCTGGCCAACGACCAGCTCAAGCGGCTGCGCGAGGAGCTGCTGGCGCACAGCCCCCACATCACCTTCGGGCGCTACACCGGCGAGACCAAGCCCAGCGAGCGCGAGGCGCTGGAGGTCTTCCAGGAGCTGTACCCGGGCCAGGACCCGCTGCCCAACGAACTGCTCAGCCGCGAGCGGATGCGCCAGAGCCCGCCGCACCTGTTGCTGACCAACTACGCGATGCTGGAGTACCTGCTCCTGCGTCCGGCCGACCTGGACCTGTTCGAGGGCGAGCACGCCGGGCACTGGAAGTTCATCGCGGTGGACGAGGCGCATGTCTACGACGGCGCCAAGGCCGCCGAACTGGCGATGCTGCTGCGGCGGCTGCGCGACCGCGTGGCCCCCGACCAGGACCTCCAGTGCATCGCGACCAGCGCGACGGTCGGCGACGACCCGGGAGCCGTCACCGAGTTCGCCCGTCGGCTCTTCCACGCCCCCTTCGAGTGGGACGACGGCGACCCCGACCGCCAGGACCTGATCCGTTCCACCCCGCGCGACACCATGCCCGACACCACGTGGGGACCGCTGCCCGCGGTGGAGTACCACGCCCTGGCCGGGGCCGAGGACACCGAGGAAGCGCTGCGGCGGGCCGCGGCCCGCCACGGCGGACACGCGCCCGACGCGTTCACCCTGCTGGCCGGGGAGAAACGACTCAACCACCTGCGGGTCCTGCTGGCCCGGGGCGGCCCCCAGGCCTTGGAGGACCTGGCCCGGGAGCTGTTCGAGGCCGTGCCCGACACCGCCGGTCCCGACCTGTCCGAGGACGACCGGGTGCGGGCGCTGGCCGACCTGGTGGCGCTGGCCAGCGCGGTCCGCGACTCCGGCGGCAGCCCGCTGCTGTCCACCCGCTACCACCTGTTCACCCGGGCCACCGACGGCGCCTTCACGTGTTTGTCGGAGAGCGGGCCGCACGTGTCGCTGGCCCGGCACGAGACCTGCGCGGACTGCCAGGCGCCCGCCTTCGAGTTCGGTGCGTGCAAGCGCTGCGGAGACCTGTACCTGCTGGGCGCCGTCACGGCCGAGGGGACGGGCGAGCGCCTGGTGCCGCCCGCCGCCCGACAGAAGAGCCCCGAGTGGCTGCACCTGGGCACGACGCCCATCGCCCTGGACGATGACGACGACACCCTTGAGGAGGGCACCAAGGTCAACCCGCAGGAGCGCTACCTGTGCACCGGGTGCGGAACACTGGCACCCTCGCCCGCCGCGCCGTGCGCGGTGACCTGTCGGCAGCGCTCCCTGCGCCAGGTGCGGCTCATCCGCACACGCGGCGACCGGGCCGGGCGCTGCCTCAACTGCGGGGCGCTCGGAGAGAGCACGCTGCGCAGGTTCGAGAGCGGACACGACGCCTCCCCCGCCGTGGTGGCCACGGCCCTGTACCAGGCCCTGCCCGAAGCACCCGACGCGCAGACCGCCGACCGGCCGGGCGGAGGCCGCAAACTGCTGATGTTCAGCGACAGCCGCCAGTCGGCCGCCTTCTTCGCTCCCTACCTGGAGGGCACCTACCAGCTCTACCAGCGCCGACGCCTCATCCTCGACGGCATGGCCGCCATCCACGATCCCGACGACGAACTGCGCGTCGACGACCTGGTGGACGCCACCGTGCGCACCGCCAAGCGCGCCGGCCAGTTCGACCGCTGGGTCTCCAAGCGGCAGCGGACGGCCATCGTCGCGCCCTGGGTCACGAGCGAGCTGGTCAGCACCGACGACCGCCAGTCCCTGGAGGGGCGCGGCCTGTTGCGGGTCGACCTGACCCGCCCCGAGGGGGTCCGCCTCCCCCCGGCCTTCACCCGGGACCTGGGCCTGACCGAGGACGAGGTGTGGGACCTGTTCGGGGAGCTGGTGCGCACGCTGCGACAGCAGGGCGCGCTGACCATGCCCGAGGACGTGGCGCCCGACGACGAGGTGTTCGCGCCCCGGCTCGGCCCGGTGTACGTACGTCTGGAGGGCGCCGACCGAAGGCGCAAGGTGATCAGCTGGCTGCCCACCGCAGGGCAGAACCGGCGGCTGAACTACCTCAGGAGGGTCCTGGAGAGGCTGGGTTCCTCGGCTCCCCCCGCGATGGTGCTGGGAAAGGTGTGGGAGCTGCTGCGCACGGCCCGCGAGGGATGGCTCGCGCCGTCCGAGGTCCTGGGGGCCGGCACGGTCCACCAGGTCGACCACCGCGCGCTGGAGGTGTCCCTGGTGGTTCCCGAGGCGGCCCCGTACCAGTGCGACAGCTGTCGGCGGCTGCACCCGGTGTCGGTGCGCGGGGTGTGCCCGACCATGAACTGCTCGGGCGCCCTGCTGCCCTACGAGATCCCCGACCCCGGCAAGGACACCGACCACTACCGGTACCTGTACCGCAACCTCAACCCGGTGGCGCTGGCGGCCCGCGAGCACACCGCGCAGTGGCGGAGCAAGGTCGCCGCGGGCATCCAGCAGGACTTCATCGATGGCAGGGTCAACGCCCTGTCCTGCTCGACCACCTTCGAACTGGGGGTGGACGTGGGCGAGTTGCAGTCGGTGTTCATGCGCAACATGCCCCCGACCACGGCCAACTACGTGCAGCGGGCCGGGCGCGCGGGACGGCGCAGCGACTCGTCGGCGCTGGTGGTCACCTACGCCCAGCGGCGCTCCCACGACCTGTTCCGCTACCAGGAACCGGAGAAGATGATCGCCGGAAAGGTACGTGCGCCCTTCGTGCCGCTGGGCAACGTGCGCATCGACCGGCGCCACGCGCACTCGGTGGCGCTGGCGGCGTTCTTCCGCCACTGGGCGCGGGAGACCGGTGAGACCTGGAACCGGGTGGGCGACTTCTTCCTGGCCGGTGGGGACCGACCCGCCCCGGTGACGCGGGTGCTCGACTTCCTGTCCCCCGTCCCGGAGCAGGTGGACACGTCGCTGCGGCGCGTCCTGCCCGAGGACGTCGCGCGGGAGATCGACGTGGACGGCGGCGGCTGGGTCGAGGAACTGTGCGGCCTCCTGGAGGACCTGCGTCTGGAGGTCGAGCAGGACGTGGCCGACTTCGAACAGCGGCGCTTGGAGGCGTTCCAGGCGCGCAGGGACGGACTGGCCGAGCGCTTCCTCAAGACCATCAACACGGTCGTACGGCGTTCCCTGCTGGGTTTCCTGGCCACGCGCAACGTGCTGCCCAAGTACGGGTTCCCGGTGGACACCGTGGAGTTGCGCACCCACCACTCGGGGGAGGCCGTGGGGCGCCAGCTGGAACTGGCGCGCGACCGGCGCTCGGCCATCTACGAGTACGCGCCGGGCAGCTCCATCGTCGCTGGCGGCAAGCGGTGGACCTCGGCCGGCGTGTACCGGCTGCCCGGGCGGGCGCTGCACCCCTTCCACTACCGGGTGTGCGAGGCGTGCGGGTTCTACGACCAGTCCAAGGACGCGCTGGGACCGTCGTGCCAGTCGTGCGGCAGCGCGGCCCGGGGTGTGCCGACCAGGTACATCGTCCCCGAGTTCGGCTTCGTGGCCGACGCACGGGTGCAGCCGGCCGGGACCAAGCCGCCCGAGCAGACCTGGCACGGGTCCACCCACGTGCTGCGGCTGGCAGCCGATCCGGTCACCCGTTCCTGGCCGTTGCCCGGCGGCGGCCAGGTGCACTGCCGGGCGGGGAGCCGCGGCGAGCTGGTGGCCGTCTCCGACGGCCCGGCGGGGACGGGCTACCTGATCTGCGACTGGTGCGGCTGGGGCACGGCACGCGTGAGCGCCGGCAAGAAGGCGCCGACCGAGCACACCAATCCGCTCAAGGGCACCACGTGCACGGGTCCGACCCGACACCTGTCGCTGGCCCACCGCTACGAGACCGACATCGTGGAGATCTCCTTCGGCGGCCAGCTCGACATGGGACGGGTCTCGTCCGAGACGCGCCACTCACTGCTGTACGCGCTTCTGGAGGGCGCTTCCTCGGCGCTGGACATCAGCCGCGAAGACATCGACGGGGCGATGTTCCGGCGTGCGGCGGGGACCATGGCACTCGTGCTGTTCGACACGGTGCCCGGCGGCGCGGGCGGCGCGGAACGGATCGCCTCACGCTTTTCCGAGGTACTGGCCGCCGCGCGTGAACGTGTGGGCGAGTGCGACTGCGGTGTGGAGACCTCCTGCTACGGGTGCCTGCGCAACTACCGCAACCAGCCCTTCCACGACCTGCTGCGCCGCCGCGACGCCCTGGCGGCGTTGGACTCGCTGATGTAGCCGGTGGTGGGGTGCTCCAGGGCCCGGCAGTCCCGGAGCACCCCGCCGCCAGACACCCGGAAGCACCGTTTCGTGCCGAACACGCTTCCACCGTGTCCGATGTTGTCCCTCGCGAAAAGTCTCTCCAGGGTCCAGTCCGTACCGGCCGAAATATGCGAGGGCGACCAAGCATTGTCGACTGGATGACACCACCAGAAAGCAGAGAGTGATCCGGCTGAGGTCTCCGAAAGGGCGAGGCCTTTCCTCTCCCTGGGGTATGGATTTCTTTCATGCCCGGGCGTAATCTCCAGACATACGGACCCTGACTGACCTCGACTCGGGATTCCTTTCCTCTGGATGATCGCACCGGGAGGACTTCATGCCCAGGAGTCGCAGGACCACATGGCGCAGCGGCAGTGGTTGGTGGAACGATCCGACGACCAGTCTGCACGGAGATCTGGGCTCCGAGATATTCTCCGAGGTCGAGGACTCCCGAGCACAGCCAACTTCCGATCCCAGGAAGGGGAAGTCCACAGTCTCCTCGAAAACCACGGGCAGCCCCTCCTCAGCAGGCAAGACAGGCAAGAAGAGGGGCCGCAAGAGCGAGGCGAGAGCGAAACGACGGTGGCGCGAGCTCGGCGATGCGCAGGATCTCCCTGCACAGAAAGCCCATCTTGGTCGTCTTCTCGTGGCGGCAAGGGCCTCCGCCATCGGAGCCCCCGAAAAAACGAGGGAAGCCTGCCTGAACGCTCTGGGTCTTCCCAGCGCTCCCCTGAACGCTAAACACAGGTCAGGCAGGACCTACCGCCAGGTTTTCCGTGATCTCCTGGCAGATGCTGAGAGGTCACTGGAACGGAGAAGCCGTTCCCACCCCTCAGTTCCACCACCACGTGGACGGAGGAAACAGAACTAGGCGGCCTGGAGGCGGTACCCCTTCGTCGTCCAGAGCGTTGCAGGCAGGGCCGGGCGGCGCGGCGGACTTCCGCGCTCATCACCCGGCCCCGAACGCGGCCGTCAAAGAGCGGCGTCAGCCGGGCTCACCGCGTCGCCGGCCCCGTCCACGACCGGTTCGGCGTTGTCCAGGACGAGCATGTCTACCACCAGGGCGCAGACGCGGCCCTCCCGCCTCCCGCGTCACCAACCTGTCAGGTCAGTACAGCTAGTGCGCTCCGCGCGCTGGGCAGGGTCGTCGAGCGCTGAGAGGTCGGGGTCGGTGGTCCCGGCCACAGCGTGGGCCAGCCGGAGCAGATTGTGGTTGTTGTTGTACTTTTCGTAACGCTCGTCGTCCGGGGACAGGCCGATCGCCTCCATGAAGGCCCGGCGCACGGCGGGGCGGCCCTCGGGCCTGTCGATCAGCTCCCGGGCGGTGTCCTGCCACCGCCTTTCCCTGTCCCTGATGTCCCGGAGTTCGCGCTCGGGCAGCCCGAAGAAGGCGCGCTCGTAGGCACGGAAGTCGTCGAAGAGCTCAGCGAAGCGGGGCAGGCAGGCCGCGTCGGTGATGCCGACCTGCCCGCCGTCCACGCCTACACCGTAGAAGTGGTCCTCGGGCAGGTCGCGAGGGTCCTGTCCCGGACGCAGGGCCATCTCCCAGGAGGCGACCGGGACCTGTTCGGGATCCTGGACGTCCACGCGCAGGGCCGTCACGCACGCGGCCTCCTCGTCGTCCTGTCCGAAGCGGAGCAGGGACAGGCGCACCGGGTGCTCCCCGGCCGGGAGGGAAACAGTGAAGGCCTCGGTGTCCTTGGCGAAGCACAGCGAACCGGAGCCGTAGACCAGGACCCGTCCGGTGGGCAGGTTCACGGTGCCGATGTCGCGGACCAGCACCGTTCCCACCTCAGGGTGCCAGGAGGTCGTGAACCGACCCCCTGGGCGGAAGAGGTCGTTGACGCGCCGGGGCGCGTGTGGACGCGGCGGCGTCCAGGGAGCTTCCACGGGGACGCCGCCCGCTTCCACTGCGGCCTCACTGATCTGGAGCTCTCCGTCGGCGAGGTCGGGATGCGCCCTCAGGAGAGCGGCCCAGTCGCCGAACGGCGGAACGGGCAGCGCGGCCACACGGGCCAACTCCGGGTCCAGGGTGCGGTTGACCGAGAACAGGCCGCCGTCGCGCTGTGTCTCGTACCGGTAGAGGCCGCGTCCGCGGTCGAGCGCCTCGACACGGAGAGTCCAGTCGTGGAGCCGGTCGGGCATCGCTCCCAGCGGGGGTTGGCTCCACTGGAAGCCGCGTGACAGGAGGAGCCCGCCGTCCCCGTCCGCGCGGGCGTAGCTGTGGTGGGTGTGACAGCGACCCTCGGCGTCGAACAGCCAGATCCCGCAGTGGTGGTCGGCCCAGGAGATCTCCAGGAGGACGAGCGGTACCGCGTCGGGGGTGCGGACCAGAACGGCGTACTGTTCACCGGCCTCGTTCCGGGCGCGTGCCGTCACCGCTTCCAGGGGACCGACCGGTGCGGCAGAGGCGGGGTCCCAGCCCTCGCAGTAGACGGCTTCGAGCGGGAGGGGGACGGTGGGCATAGGGGTGTTCCTCGTGGTCGGGGGATGTGCGAAGAACATAGCGAACACGGATGACTTTTCTGACACCGCACAGCAGCGGCCGTGGACGCGGCCGGTCGGTCAGGGCCTCTTCCAGCGGTGACACGCCCGGACGCCCGGCCCGGTCAGTCGTAGTGGCAGCGGGGGTGCGGGATGATCCCGCGTTCGGGCCTGCGGGGGCGCGGGCAGCGGCCGCGCACGCGGTCGCGGAGGGTCTTGCGGCGCGGGTCGCTCTCTACGGCGGGGGCGGTGACGGGCGCGGTGTGCGCGGGAGGGGCGCAGGGTGCGAGGAGGACGTGGAGGTCTCCCAGCGCGACGCTGAAGGCGAGTGCGAGGAGTCCGGAGCAGGGGAGCAGGAACCGACGGTGTCGCTCGGGCATGGGCACCAGCCTGACAGTCGTTGCCTTGTGTGGTGTTTCGATCACGCAAGGAGAGGTGTCCGGTTCAGGCCAGGGACTGCGCGTGTGAACCGTGTTGTACCCGGGTAACCGGTTCGGTCGGTGGGGCAGACACGGTCCCGGAACGAACCGGGACGGCGCCAGCCGCGTCCCACAGCGTGGCCGCGCCCGGAGCGGGCGCGGGCGGCGAGGGGGACGGCATGGGTGGGAAGAGGTCTTGGCCGGGGGCCGGCGCGAACCCGTCCACCGGGATGGCGCTCGGTGTGCTCCTGGGCGGCGCGCTCGCGGCGTACTTCCTCCTCCAGGTGGCGGTGCAGTTCTCCGGCCACGAACTGCGGTCCGTGGGGGCCGCCTACGGCTGGGCCGGGCAGGAGGGCACCCTGGAGGTCACCGGCTCGGTGAGCACGGGCTTCGGGAGCGACGAGCGGCAATGCGTGGGCGTCTTCCGGCCCGCGGGGGACGGCCCCGCGCGGACCGACGTCAGTCTGTACCTGTCCGGGGCCTGCGAGGAGGGGCGCACCGAGGAGGCCCGCTTCGTCGCGGGCGAGGACACCTGGCTGACGACCACGGCCTACGACCGGGCCTACGCGGACGCGGGGCCGGGCAGCGGGGTCGGCGCGTCGATCATGGCGCTCGTCCTCGTCAACGCCTTCTGCCTCGGGTTCGGTCTGCTGTCCGCCCTGTACTTCCTGAGCTCCGGTTCCGTGCTCCTTCGGCGGTGGTGCCGACGGCGCGCGTCATCGGGTCCCTGAGTCCCACACCGCCCCGGCGCGAGGCGTCGTCCTCGGCCGGGGCGGGAGCGGGCGGGGTGCGGGTTCAGGTCCGGGGCGAGTCCTCCGGGCCACTCCCGGTCGGCACGGGCTCAGCCGGAGCGTCCTCGGGCGGGCGGCGGGCCCAGTAGGTGGCCACGAGCGCGCCGGAGATGTTGTGCCAGACCGAGAACAGGGCGCCGGGCAGGGCGGCGAGCGGCGCGAAGTGGGCCGTCGCCAGGGCCGCGGCGAGCCCGGAGTTCTGCATCCCCACCTCGACGCTGACCGCGCGGCGGGCGGCCTCGGGCAGCTTGGTGACCACACCGACCAGGTAGCCGAGCCCCAGCCCCAGGGAGTTGTGCAGCACCACGGCCAGGGCGACCAGGAGGCCGGTGGAGAGCACGGCGTCGGCGTTGGCGCCCACCACCGCGGCGACCACGACGACGATGCCGATGACGGACACCAGCGGCAGGACGGGCAGGACCCTCTCCACGAACCGGCCAGCGACCATGCGCAGCAGCAGTCCCGCCAGGACCGGGACCAGGACGACCTGGAGGATGGAGACGAACAGGTCACCGGCGGCGACGGGCAGGGTGGAACCGGCGAGACCCAGGACCAGGAGCGGGGTCAGCACGGGGGCGAGCAGCGTGGAGATCGAGGTCATCGCCACCGAGAGGGCCACATCGCCTCGGGCGAGGTAGACGATGACGTTGGAGGCGGTGCCGCCGGGGGCGGAGCCGACCAGGACCATGCCCACCACCAGCAGCGGCGGCAGGCCGAGGGCCTGGGCGATCCCCCAGCCCAGGAGTGGCATGACCGTGTACTGGACCAGGACGCCGAGGATGACGGCCTTGGGGTGCCTGGCGACGATCGCGAAGTCCACGGGGCGCATGGTGAGCCCCATGCCGAACATGATGACCCCGAGCAGCAGGGAGATGTAGGGGGCGAGGAGGGCGGCCTGCCCGGGGGCGGCCAGGCCCACGATCCCTCCGGCGAGGACCAGCAGGGCGAACCACCTGCCGACGAAGTCGGCGACGCGCGTGAGAACTGACATCGAAGGACTACTTCCCGTGGGTGCCCCGGGGCGGCGGGACACCGCTCCCCGGGCGGTCGCCGCCGCGAGGGGTCGGTCGCCGCGCGGCCATGGTAGTCCCCGTGTTCCGGGTGAGCGGTGGTCAGGGCGGGTCCCGGACCGGAAACGGCTCCGCGCCGTGGGGTTCCCCACAGGGCCCCGGTGCCGGAAAGGGTGACGATCCGCCCGGACGGGGAAGAGGCAGTCCATGACCGACATCTCCCCGGACGACGCGGCTGAAGGCAGGACGTACCCCGGCGAGGGCAGGACCGGCCCCCGGGAGTGGCGGTTCGTGTGGCGCCACCGGTACGCCCTCGTGCTGGCCCTGGTCGTGGCGTTGATGGTCGGCGCGTGGGTGGCCCAGAGTTCGGCGCGTCCGCTGTTGTGGGCCGTGGCGGCGCTGGGGGTGGCGGCCCTGGTGTGGTGGTGCCGCATGCGGCTGCGCCTGGCCCGGGAGAGGTGGCGGGTGGCGCGGGTCGACCTGTCGGAGGTCGACCGGATGAGCGGTGTGGAGTTCGAGGAGCACGTCGCGGGGCTGATGCGCACGCACGGCTACACCGCCGTGACGGTGGTCGGCGGAGCCGACGACGGAGGGGTGGACGTGCTGGGCCGGGCGCCGGACGGGCAGGCCGTGGTGGTGCAGTGCAAGCGGTGGAACAGCCCGGTGCCCCCGAACGAGGTCCGCGCCTTCCTCGGCGTCCTCGCCACCGGTTACGAGGGGTACCGGGGGGTGTTCGTGGCCTCGAAAGGCTTCACCGAGGCCGCGGCCCGCGAGGGCGAGGGCCACATGGTGCTGGTGGACCGGGAGCAGCTGGCGCGGTGGATGGGCGGCTCGGGCGCGCCCGAGCCGCCCCGGTCGTGACCGCTCCGAACCCGACCGATTCGGGCATGACCGCTCCGCATCCCGACCGCCCGGGGCGCGACGCTCCGGTTCTGAACGCGGCGGTGGCGTGCGGGCCGGTGTCGGGCCGGACCGCCCCGGCTCGTTCCGGCTGGTCAGACGGCACGGGCGGGCCGGTCAGGTGGCGAGCGCGCGCAGGGGTCCGTCCAGCTCGCGCCGGTAGAAGTCGACGAACCCGTCGGGGTCGGGCCCGGCGTTCTGCATGACCAGGCGGTCGAAGCCCGCGTCGACGTACGCGCGGACGGCCTCGACGTAGCGTTCGGGGTCGGGCCCGCAGGCGAAGTGCCCCAGCACGTCCTCCTCCCGGACCGTGGTGGTGGCGGCCGCGAAGTTGACCGGGTTGGGCAGCTCGCTCATGACCTTCCAGCCGGTCAGGGCCCAGCGGGAGGTCTCCAGGGCCGCCCGCGCGGCGGTGTGCTCGTCCTCGGCCCAGGCCATGGGCACCTCGGCGTAGCGGGGGCCGTCTCCCCCGGCGTCGCGGTAGGCCCGCACGATCGCGGACTTGGGTTCGGTGGCGAACAGCCCGTCGCCGAGTTCGGCGGCGAGCTTGGCCGACTCCCCGCCGCTGGCGGCGACGGCGATCAGCGGCGCCTCCTCAGGCAGGTCGAACACCCGGGCGTCCTCCAACCGCAGGTACTCGCCCTCGTAGGACTGGTAGCCGCCGTTCCACAGCAGGCGGATGATCTCCAGGGCCTCGCGCAGCATGTGGTGGCGCACCTGGACCGCGTCGGGGAACTCCTGGCCGACGACGTGTTCGTTGAGCCGCTCACCGGAGCCGACGCCGAGGACGAAGCGGCCCTTCGAGAGCAGGGACAGGGTCGCGGCGGCCTGGGCGATGATCGCCGGGTGGTAGCGCACGGTCGGGCAGGTCACCCCGGTGGCCAGGCCGATCCGCTCGGTCCTGGTCGCGATGGCGCCGAGCACCGTCCAGGCGAAGGGCGAGTGGCCCTGGTTGTCCAGCCAGGGGTGGTAGTGGTCGCTGATCTCCACGAAGTCGAACCCGGCGCGCTCGGCCAGCTCCGCCTGCCGGACGAGCTCCTCCGGCCCGAAGGCCTCGGCCGCCAGCTTGTACCCGATCTGCATGCGTCTCCCCCGTCCGGTGGCGTCGGGCGCCGGTCCGCGCGCACCGGCGGGCCCGCCCTCGGTCGGACCGGTGGAACAACGCGGGACCTCTGACACCCCTCACCACGCATTACTCACCCAGGGCACCCATACAACTACCGTCCGGGGCGACGAAGGGGTTGCGACACACGCCCGCAGCCGGATCCGGGCGGGACACCGGGGCCGTGCGGTCACGCGTCCGGTCACGGCGCGGCCGCGGGGTTCCACGACGCCCGCACATGGCACGGCGCGGCGCCGTTCAAAGGGAGTCACCAGCCACTTACCAAAAGTGACGGAGGGAGGAAGAATACTTCCCGCCATTCTCAATCTATAGCGCACCCCGGGGCTTGCGGCAAGACCCGGGTCGTGCCGCACAATTTCCCCTCGAAGCCGGAATCCGCAGAAATCCGGGATGCGCGAAAAGCGTGTGCCGTTGTCGGCGCACGGGACGCGCACCGACGTCGGACCGCTGGTGGGATGTGGGGTGCGCTCACGAGTACCCGACGCGGAGACGCGGATGCGCGCCGCCGGAACACGCGGAACGGCTGATGGAGAAGCAGTCTGTTGAACGGGGAATTCATGATTGACGTGATCGTGGTCGGCGGCGGACCGACCGGCCTGATGCTGGCCAGCGAGTTGCGGCTGCACGGCGTGCGCGTGGTCGTGCTGGAGAGGCTGACCGAGCCGACCCGGCAGGCCCGCGCCCTCGGCCTGCACACGCGCAGCGTCGAGGTGATGGACCAGCGCGGCCTGCTGGAGCGGTTCCTCGCGGTCGGTGAGAAGTTCCGGGTCGGCGGCGTTTTCGGCGGCATCACCAAGCCGTGGCCCGACCGGTTGGACACGGCCCACCCGTACGGCCTGGCCATCGAGCAGCCGGTCACCGAGCGGCTGCTCGACGAGCGCGCCCTCGAACTCGGCGCCGACGTCCGGCGCGGCCGCGAACTGGTCGGACTGAGCCAGGACGGGGACGGGGTGACCGTCGAGCTGGCGGACGGTGACCGGCTGCGCTCGCGCTACCTCGTCGGCTGCGACGGCGCCCGCAGCACGGTGCGCAGGCTGCTCGGCGTCGGCTTCCCCGGTGAGCCCGCCAGGGTCGAGACGCTGCTGGGCGAGATGGAGGCGACCGAGGACCCGGCGACGATCGCCGCCGTCGTCGAGAAGGTCCGCAGGACCCAGCTGCGGTTCGGCCTCGCTCCCCTCACGGGCGGAGGCGGGGACGCTGGTGGGAACGGTGACGAGGGCGGGGGCGGGGTGTACCGCGTCGTCGTGCCCGCCGACGGGGTCGCCGAGGACCGCACGAGCGCGCCGGCCCTCGAAGAGTTCAGGCGGCAGCTGCGGGCCCACGCGGGTACCGACTTCGGTGTGCACTCGCCGCGCTGGCTGTCCCGGTTCGGCGACGCCACCCGGCTGGCCGAACGCTACCGGGTCGGCCGGGTGCTGCTGGCCGGGGACGCGGCGCACGTCCACCCGCCCACCGGCGGGCAGGGGCTCAACCTCGGTGTCCAGGACGCGTTCAACCTCGGCTGGAAGCTGGCCGCCGAGGTCAACGGCTGGGCGCCGGAGGGGCTGCTGGACAGCTACCACGCCGAACGGCACCCGGTGGCCGCCGACGTGCTGGACAACACCCGCGCGCAGATCACACTGCTGGGCACCGAGCCGGGTGCGGTCGCGCTGCGGGAACTGCTCTCGAAGCTGATGGACTTCGAGGAGGTGAACCGGTACGTGACCGGGCTCGTCACCGCGACGGACGTTCGCTACGACTTCGGCGAGGGGCACGCGCTGCTCGGCAGGCGGATGCGCGACATCGGTCTGACGCGGGGACGCCTCTACGAGCTGACGCACGGCGGCCGCGGGCTGCTGCTCGACCGGACCGGCCGGCTCTCGGCGGCGGGCTGGGCGGACCGGGTCGACCACGTCCTCGATGTCGGCGACGCCAGCGGGGAGCTGGGCGCGCCCGCCGTGCTGCTGCGGCCGGACGGCCACGTGGCGTGGGCCGGTGCGGACCAGCGGGACCTGCTCGACCGGATGCCGAGGTGGTTCGGGGCCGCCGCGGGCTGAGCGCGCCGGTGACGTGCGGCGAAGGAGCTCCGGTACGGCTGGTAGCCCAGCGCCGGACCGGGTAGTGCGGGGACATGGACGGTACCGAGCACGACCGCTGGATCCAGTTCGTCGGAAACGCCACGGTGCTCATCGGCTGGGACGGCCTCGTGGTGATGACCGACCCCAACTTCCTGCACGAGGGGCAGTGGGCCTACCTGGGGTACGGCCTGGCCACCCGCCGCCGGATCGGCCCCGCCCTGGACGTCTCCGACGTCGGACGGGTCGACGGGATCGTGCTCTCGCACATGCACGGCGACCACTTCGACCGCGTCGCGCGGCGCGGCCTGGACCGGGAGACGCCGATCCTGACCACCGGCCAGGCCGCCCGCCGCCTGGACCGGTGGGGGTTCGGCGCCGCGGTGGGGCTGCGGACCTGGGACGAGGAGACCATCACGCGCGGCCGCACCCGGGTCCGCGTCACCTCGGTCCCCGGACGCCACGGGCCCCGGCTCGCGCACCGGCTGCTGCCGCCGGTCATGGGCAGCATCCTGGAGTTCGGCGCGGTCGGGGAACAGGACGCGTTCCGCGTCTACATCACCGGCGACACCCTGGTCCACGAGGACATCGCGCGGATACCCCAGCAGTACCCGCACATCGACATGGCGCTGCTCCACCTCGGCGGCACGACGCTGCCCGGCGGGATCCTGGTGACCATGGACGACAGGCAGGGGGCCGAGATGGCCCGTCTGGTGGACCCGGCGGTCGCCGCGCCCATCCACTACGACGACTACCGGCGCTTCAAGTCCCCGCTCAGCCGCTTCCTCGACCGCATGGAGGGCCTCGGCTGGGGCGAGCGCGTCCGGCTGCTCCCCCGAGGGCGGCGCGTGCCCCTCTGACCGGGCCGTCCGCTGACCGGGGCCGTCCGCGGCCGCGCGCCGATGCCCGCACCTGGGAAAACCGGTTGCGGGCGCGCGTCACGCCGTGGAAACCTGCCGGGGCGCTCGCGGCGGTGACGGGGCGCGTACGGCGAAACCCCTGTGGAGAGCGGTCTTGGGCTACATCGACGTCAACCAGGTCAGCCACACCCTTCCCGACGGTCGGGTCCTGCTGGACTCGGTGTCCTTCCGCGTCGGCGAGGGGTCCAAGGCGGCGCTGGTGGGGGCCAACGGCGCGGGCAAGAGCACCCTGCTGCGGATCGTGCGCGGCGAGCAGCGCCCCCAGGGCGGCGCGGTCACCCTGGACGGCGAGCTCGGCGTGATGCCGCAGTTCATCGGGCACGTGCGCGACGAGACCACCGTCCACGAACTGCTGGTGTCGGTCTCCCCCGCGCCGGTGCGCGAGGCGCACGCGGACCTGGAGGCGGCCGAGGCGGCCATGATGGTCGACGACGGCGAGAGGACGCAGATGCGCTACGCCGGGGCCATCGCCCGCTACGGCGACGCCGGGGGCTACGACGCCGAGGTCGTGTGGGACCAGTGCTGCACGGCGGCGCTGGGCGCCCCCTACGAGCGCTGCCGGTGGCGCGAGGTGCGCACGCTGTCGGGCGGGGAGCAGAAACGGCTGGTCATCGAGGCCCTGCTGCGGGGCCCGGCGCCGGTGCTGCTGCTGGACGAGCCGGACAACTACCTGGACGTGCCGGGCAAGCGCTGGCTGGAGGAGGCGCTGCTGGCCACCCCCAAGACGGTCCTGTTCGTCTCGCACGACCGGGAGCTGCTGAGCCGGGTCCCGGACCGGATCGTCACGGTCGAGCTGGGCGCCGCGGGCAACACGGCGTGGGTGCACGGGGGCGCGTTCGACACCTACCACGACGCCCGCCGGGAGCGGTTCGCGCGGCTGGACGAGCTGCGGCGGCGCTGGGACGAGGAGCACGCCAAGCTCAGGGCGCTGGTGGTCACCTACAAGCAGAAGGCCGCCTACAACTCCGACATGGCCTCGCGCTACCAGTCGGCCCGGACCCGGCTGCGCAGGTTCGAGGAGGCGGGTCCGCCGCAGAAGCTGCCCCGCGAGCAGAACCTGCGGATGCGGCTGCGCGGGGGCCGGACGGGCAAGCGGGCCCTGGTGTGCGAGGGGCTGGAGCTGACCGGGCTGATGCGCCCGTTCGACCTGGAGGTCTGGTACGGCGAGCGGGTGGCGGTGCTGGGCTCCAACGGGTCGGGCAAGTCGCACTTCCTGCGGCTGGCGGCCGGGGGCGGCAGCGATCCGGAGTCGTCGGTGCTGTCGGAGTCAGTGCTGTCGGAGGAGGGCCGGACGAAGGTACCGCCGGTGGAGCACAGCGGCACGGCGCGGCTGGGCGCGCGCGTGCTGCCGGGCTGGTTCGCGCAGACCCACGAGCACCCCGAGTTCGCGTGCCGCACGCTGCTGGACATCCTGCACCGGGGGCAGGGCACCCGCCGGGGCATGCCCCGCGACGAGGCAGGGCGGGCGCTGGACCGCTACGAGCTGGCACCGGCCGCGGAGCAGACCTTCGACACGCTCTCGGGCGGGCAGCAGGCACGGTTTCAGATCCTGCTGCTGGAGCTGTCGGGGTCGACGATGCTGCTGCTGGACGAGCCCACGGACAACCTGGACGTGGTCTCGGCTGAGGCGCTGGAGTCGGCGCTGGAGGCCTACGACGGCACGATCCTGGCGGTGACGCACGACCGCTGGTTCGCGCGCGGGTTCGACCGGTTCGTGGTGTTCGGCGCGGACGGGGGCGTGTACGAGGCGCCGGAGCCGGTGTGGGACGAGGGGCGGGTACGCCGCGAACGGTAGGGGTTCCTCGGCGCGGAAGGGGGGACGATAGGCTGATAAAAACTGCATAAGCCCCCAGAAGGTCATTGATGCGACATCCCCCGCCGCTCGCCCGTCTCCTGCTCTTGGCCGGGTTGCTCTCCGCGTTCCTGGCCGCGCTGCCGTGGGCACCCGCCCCGGCCCACGCCTCCCCCGACTACGGCACCTCCTCCGCCGAGGCCGGGGCGTTCCACGCCCGCATGCTGGAGGAACACGGCGGCGTGTTCGTGGAGGAGGAACTCGCCGGTGTGCTCGACCGCCGCGAGACCGCCGAGGAGCTGCGCGCCCTGCTGGAGGAGTACGGCGTCACCGTCGACGTGCTGGTCATGGCGGGCCGGGGCGAGTACCTCGCCGCGTACGACCTGGCCTTCGCCATCAGCGTGCACAGCGGCCGTCCCCTCCTCGTCCTTTCCGTGGACAGCCTCCACATCGGCTACGCCAACCTGGGGAAAGCGGGTCTCCACCTGAGCGCCGTGGAGTACGCCATCACCACCGGTGCCTGGTCCGAGCGCCCCGCCGACAGGCTCGAACGCGTGCTGCGCGTGTCCGAGCACCCCGACATGGACGCGCTCGCGGAACAGGCCGATGAGGAGTTCCTCGCCCGCTCCGACGTCGCGCTCGACGAGGGTGAGGAGCGGGACCCCGAAGCCAGGGCCACACTGTTCTGGCGCGAGTACCGGTGGGTGCCGTGGGCCGGGGGCGCCCTGGGCACCGCCTTGACCTACACGGCGGTCGTCGCGGCCCTGCGCTGGTACCGGCACGCGCGTTCATCGCGAAGGGAAGGGCTCACATGAGCCGCACACGTTCGCGGTACGCCCTCCTGACCTGGGTACTGGCCGCCCTGCTCCTGTGCGCGCTCCCCTCCCCCGCGCTCGCGACGGAACCCGACGCGTCCGTCGGGTCCGTCGCGGACGTCACCGACCTCTCCCGGGTGGAACGGATCGCCGGGGAGCTGGAGGACAACCCCCTGTACGTCCACCACGACCTTCGGGACCAGTGGTCGGAGCGCTCCCTGGAGAAAGCTGAGGAGCGCCTGGCCTCCGGACCGCTGGCGGACCTGTCGGTGCGCGTCGTGGTCTACCCGTCGGTCCCCGGGGACGAGAGCGGGGGCCAGCCCACGTTGTTCCTGCACGCCCTGCACGAGGTGTCGGGGCGGGACGGGGTGTACGTGGCGATCACCAGGGACCACCGGGTGGCGTTCGCGACCTTCGACAGCCCCCTGCGGGTTCCCGACGCCGACACCGATGACCTCGGACTCGGCTACGGTGACCGCACCCGCCAGGTCCTGGACCTGCTGGAGGAAGCTCCGCGCGGGCCCTCCGCCTCCAGCGAGCTCACCCAGGACGCCCCGGCCGACGCGGACGAGGCGATCCGGCGCCCGCGCGGCGACGCCGAACGGTTCTGGCTGGCGGCGCTGTTCCCAGGCGTCCTCCTCGGACTGGCGCTCGTGGGCGTGCGCGTCCTCTTCAGCAGGCCCTCGACCTGGCAGCCCCTGCGCTGGCCGCCCCAACCGCTGCGGCCGCTACGGCTGCTCCGTGCTCGGATGGCACGGCTCCGGTCGCGGATCGCGCGGCTGCGGGCCGCCGCCGAGGCCCCGTACAGGGCGAGGTGGGCGCCCAACCGGCCGTGGCGCTGGTGGCTGCGCCTGGTCCTGGGACGCGATCTGCGCCGCCTGCGCCTGCTCATCGAGGCGGCCCCCGCCGACCACCCCGAACGCGCCCGGGCCGTACAGGCCTACGACGCCGCCGGGCTCATCGTCCAGTCCCCGGACCTGCCGCCGCAGGCCACGGTCTGCGCGGTGGTCGTGGCCCGCAACGGCGTCCAGTTGGTGCGCCACCCCCACCTGCCGCTGCGGGAGCCCTGCCAGTTCAACCCGCTGCACGGTGCGGGGAACTTCCGCCTCCGCGAGTACGCCTACCGGAGGCGCCTGACGTGGTGGCAGCTCTGTTCGCGCTGTGCCAGGCGACGGCGTGATCCGCGTTTCGGCCCCCTCACCCCCTCCCTGCCCCTGCTGGTGAACGGAAAGCCCACGCACTACCGCCATGCAGAGGACGTCTGGGCCAAGGCCGTCACCGCTCCCGATTACGCCTTCGCGCGTATCCGCACAGAACTGGAGGTGTGAGCGATGCGAGCGCTCGCCCTGTCCCTGCTGGCCGTCATCGCCGCGCTGTCCGTCCCCGCCCCGGCGGCCCCCGCGCACGCCGACGACACCTGGCGCTACGCCGAGGCCACCGTCTCGTCGGACGATCCCCTCCACGTCGGCCCCAGGCACCGGTTCGCCATGGACGCGCTGGCCGAGGAGGCGCTGCGGGAGCGCCTGGAGGAGGCGGAGGTACCGGTCCACATCGTGATGGTCACCCAGCGGAGCAACCTGGAGGAGTACCCGGCCGCGATGGCGAGGGCCGCCGGTTCCCCCGGGTACTTCTTCGTCATCGGCTGGGACGGGCAGGAGGTGCACGGAGGCCAGTACGGCATGGACGACACCCTCGTCGACGGGCTGGACACGGCACAGATGGCCGCGGCGGTGGTCAACGACGATCCCGAGTGGGCGGAGGCTCCCGCCGCCGAGCGGCTGCACCGGCTCGTGGAGCTGGTCGAGAGCGGCGAGGCCCCCGCGGCCTACCGGGACCTCCGGAACGGCCCCGGCCCCTCCGGGTGGACGCTGGCCCTGGGCGGCGCCGGTGCGGCGGGGGCCGCGGCGGCCCTCTGGACCGGGATCCGCCGATGGTCGCGCCGCCCGGTCCGCGTGGTGCCGCTGACCGAGGTGGTCACCGCCACCGTCGGCCAGGCGCAGCAGGACGAGTACCGTGCCCGGATCGCCGAACGCCTCACCGGCTGCGGGCAGCGGGTGTCCGCGCGCGGGGACTCCTCGGAGGAGGTCCGGCGGGCGCTGGAGGCCTACACCGCCGCGGCCAAGGTGTTCGACTCCGCCGACGACAAGTCCGACCTGGTGGGCGTGCAGGTCCTGCTGGACATGTGCGACGCGGCGCTGGACGGCGAGATCCGACCGTCGCACTGCTTCTTCGACCCGCGCCACACCAGCGGCAAGGCCATGGTCCGGTGGCGGGCACCGGCCTCGTTCGACTCGGTGAGGGTCCTGGCGTGCCGCGAGTGCCGCAAGGCCGTCAGGGGGCACCGCACTCCGCCGTCGGTCCTGGACTCCACCGGCGGACGCCCGCTGCCCTACTACTCCGTGCCGCCGGAGCGCAGCGTGTGGGCGGCGACCGGGTACGGAACCCTGGTCTCGGACCTGCCCGCGCGGATCATGCGCGGTGAGCACCGCGGATAGGGCGGTGGCCGCGAAGGTTCACCGGCCCACCCCCTCGCGCCGTGATCTCGTACCTGTGGCGAGGCTCGGCGCTCCAACCTCGCTGAGACGCAGTTTAGGGACCTCCCGTCACACCGGGAACACTTTCGGTCGGCCCGCTACCCGACGGGCAGTTCGATGTCGACCATGGCCGAGCACTCCTCCAGGCAGCCGCCCACCGTGAGTGTGCCGCCGGGTTCCGCCTCGGGGAAGAGGAACGCGGCGTGGGTGCCCTCCCCGCCGTCGAGCGCGTAGCGCCCCACCGCCTCGCTCGCCCGGCGCTCGCCGCCGTCGCCCCGACCGTCACCGCCGCCGCTCCCGCCTCCCGCGTAGGAGGCCTGGAGCAGGTCGAGGCTGACGTCGTCGTCGGTGGTGAACTCCACCGTCACCGCCAGGGGCTCGTCGGGTGCGGCGCGGTAGGCGGTCAGCAGCCGGGCGCGCACCCCCTCGGACTCGTCCGTCACGTCCTCGGCGACCAGCAGGCCGGGGCCCGGATCGCGGCCGTCCACGCGAAGGTCGGTGAGCAGGCCGTCCTCGGCGGTGAAGCCGCCGTAGACGACGCAGGCCGGTGCGGCGTCCGGTTCGGCGTCCGGATCACCGCCGGGGCACAGTTCGTAGCCGTCCGGGGTGTGCCCGACCTCGGCGTTCCAGGCGGGGCGGCCCTCGTCGGCCCAGGCCTGGGCGACCGCCGCCTGGTGGAGGAGGTAGGCGCGGGCGGCGGAGTCCTCGGCGGTGCGGGGCAGCCCCTCGCGCATCCGTTCGGGGTTCCCGGCCCGGGCCAGGGCGTCCACGTACTCCGCCACGGTCCTTCCCGCCGCCGCCACCGCGCGCGCGTCCTCCCCACCGGTTCCGGCGAGGGGGGCGTGCGGGGAGGGCCTGCCCCGGGGCTCGGCGCTCGGGGCCGCGGACCGCTCGGGCCCGCGCGTCGCGCCGTCGGCGTCCGGCTGTCCGGGCCGGGGCCCGGGCAGGTCGGTGGGCTGGACCGTCCGCCCCTCCCCCGCTCCCTCCCCGGCCGGGGCCGCGTCCCGCGGCGCCCCGCAGCCGGAGGTGACGATCAGGGCCAGGGCCGCGGCGGCGGCCAGCCTGGTCGGCGTCATGTCCGTATCTCCCCCCGTGAGGACCGGCGGCCAGCCGAGCCTACGGCCGGGAGGCGTCAACACGGGGGTCGCACAACGTAAGGACTTCTTGGCGCGGGGGCCGTCCCGGGACCCCGGCGGGCCCCGGGACACGGTGGGGAGGCCGCTCCCGGGGCCGCACGGCACGCGACGCGGGCCGCACGACGCGGGCCGCGCGCCGTGCGGCCCGGCGGTCAGGGACGCAGCAGCACGGGCAGTTCCTGGAGGCTGTTGACGATGATCGAGGGGTGGTTGCGCAGCTCCCCGTCGGGGACCGCCAGCTCCAGGTCGGGGTAGCGCTCGAAGAGCATCGGCAGGGCGATCCGCCCCTCCATGCGGGCCAGGGTCGCGCCGGGGCACACGTGCGGCCCGTACCCGAAGGAGATGTGGCGGCCCCCGGAGCGGGTGAGGTCGAAGGCGTCGGGGTGGGGGTCGTCACCGTGCTCGGCCCGGTCGCGGCTGACCGCCCCGTAGGAGACCATGAGCGCCTCCCCCTTGCGGATCGTGCTCCCGGCGGCCTCGACGTCCTCTGTGGCGAACCGGAAGATCATGTTGGAGGTGGGCGGGTCGTAGCGCAGCGTCTCCTCCACGACCGCGTCCCAGCCGACCTTGCCCTCCTTGACCAGGGCGAACTGGTCGGGGTGGGCGAGCAGGGCGCGCACGGCGTTGGACAGCAGGTTGACGGTGGTCTCGTGCCCCGCGGCCACGGTGACCTGGAGGGTGCCGCGCACCTCCAGGTCGGTGAGGGCGTCGCCGTTCTCGTCCGCCCGGAGGAGTTCGCTGGTCAGGTCGTGCCCGGGCCGGGCGCGCCTGTCGGCGACCATGTCGTCGTAGTACTTCTCCAGGGTGGCGTAGACCTCCACGAACTCCTCGGGTCCGGTGACCGAGGAGAAGAACTTCACGTACAGCTCACGCAGGCGGTCGAACTCGCTCCGGTCCACCCCGTACAGCTCGCCGATGACGTTCATCGGCAACTGGAAGGCGAACTCCGACTTCAGGTCCAGGGGTTCGTGCGCGCGGGGCTCCATGGCGTCGAGCAGTTCGGCGGTGAGCTCACGGATGCGCGGGCGCAGGCGCTCGACGCTGCGCGCGGAGAAGGCCCGGGCGGTGAGCAGGCGCAGCCTGCGGTGCTCGGCCCCGTCGGTGCCCAGGAGGTTGGTGGGGGTCGGCGGGATGGTACTGAGCAGCGGCCAGGCCTCGGGGATACGGCCGCTCTGGTAGTCGTCCCAGTGGGCGACGTCCTTGACCAGGCGGGGGTCGGTGAGCAGCGCGCGGGCGGCCTCGTGGTGGGTGACGGCCCAGGCGGTCACGCCGCCCGGCAGCTCGACCCGGGTGAGGGGCCCGGCGGCGTACAGGGCCTCGCGCTCGGCGCGCAGGTCGGTGACGTGGGGGTCCAGGACCACGGTGCCGTGGGGGTCGTGCTGAACGGGGCAGGGCATCAGATCGCTCCCAGGGGCGGTACGGGGGTGAAGGCCACGGGCAGTGAGGCGACGCCCCGCACCCAGGGCGAGGGGCGCCATCGCAGTTCGGAGGGGTCGACGGCCAGTTCGAGGTCGGGCAGCCGGTCCATGAGGACCTCGATGCCGGTCACCGCGATGATCTCGGCGATCTCCTGGGCCGGGTAGGGACAGGAGTGCTCGCCATGGGAGAAGGACAGGTGGGCGTGGTTGCCCCGGTCACCGGAGGTGGGGACCGCGGAACGCACGCGCGGGTCGGTGTTGGCCCCCGCCAGCCCGAGCAGCACCAGGTCCCCCCGGCGGATGAGCTGTCCGTCCAGCTCCACGTCGTGGGCGGCGAAGCGGCCCGCGTGGACCTGCGTGGGGGTGTCCTCCCACAGGACCTCGTTGAGGGCCTCCCGGGCGCTGTGGCGGGCGCCCGCGAGGGAGGAGGCGAAGTGGTCGTCGGTGAGCATCAGGCGCAGCGCGTTGCCCAGCCACTCGCCGGTGGGCTGGTTGCCGCCCCCGAGCAGGACGACCAGCTCGGGGACCGCCTCCTCGTCGGTGTAGCCCGCGGGGTGGGCGAGCAGGCGCGAGACCACGTCGGACCCGGGTTCGGCGCGCCGTCGGGCGACGAGTTCGGCCATGGCGGCCAGGAGGGCGCGCTGGGCCTCCAACGCCTGGGACCCGCCGTCGATCATGGTGGTCATGAGGGAGGCGACGTGGTCGCCCCGCTCGTCGTCCAGCCCGTAAAGCCAGCTCAGCACCAGGGCTGGCAGGCGCGCCGTGTAGGAGGGGCGCAGGTCCGTCCCGGTCGAGGCGCAGAACCCGTCGACGAGGCGGTCGGCCAGGCGTGCGGTGACCGCGCGCAGCTCGTGCGGGTCGGTCCCGGCGAGGGCGTCACCGACCGCGCCGGCGCGCCTGCGGTGCTCGTCCCCTTCCGAGTACAGGACCGTGGGCAGTTGCATCACCAGCGGCAGCAGCGGCCAGTCCTGCGGCACCCGGTCCCAGGCGTTCCACCGGTGCGAGGCGCGCGCGAACACCTCGGGGGTGCTGAGCACGTGGTGCAGCTCGCGGTAGCCGATGACCAGCCACGCGGGCACGTCGCCCTCCAGGAACACGGGCACCACCGAACCGTGCTCGGCGCGCATGGCCCGGTAGAGGCCGCCGGGATCGTCCCGGAAGCCGGGGCCGTGGAGGTGGACCGGACAGGCGTGGGGGCCGTTCACCGGGCGCCTCCCGTGACCAGGGCGCGGACGTGGCCGACCAACGCGATGAGGACCTGTTTGGCCGAGTCGCGCGAGCGCGCGTCGCAGCGCAGCAGGGGGACGGAGGCGTCCAGGTCCAAGGCGGCGCGCACCTTCTCCAGGCTGTGACCGGCACCGCCGAAGTCGTTGTGGGCCACGACGAAGGGGGTGCCCTGAGCCTCCAGGCGGTCGATGGCGTAGAAGGAGTCCTCCAGGCGGCGGGTGTCGACCAGGACGACCGCGCCCAGGGCTCCGGAGAACAGGCGGTCCCACAGGAACCAGAAGCGCTCCTGGCCCGGGGCGCCGAAGACGTAGAGCACCGAGGTGGCGTCCAGGGTGATGCGGCCGAAGTCGAAGGCGACGGTGGTGGCGCGTTTGGCCTCCACCCCGTCCACGTCGTCGACCCCGTGCCCCGCCCGGGTCATGGTCTCCTCGGTGCTGAGCGGGCGGATCTCGCTGACCGAGCGGACCAGGGTGGTCTTGCCGACCCCGAAGCCGCCCACGACCGCGATCTTGAGGGCGTACTCGGCGGTGTCGGGCAGCGGGACGCGGGCGGCGTCGCGGGCGGGGTCCGCGGAGGCGGCCGGGGGCGGGGCCGCGGGGGGATCAGAGGTTGTGGAGTGCAACGAGCACCTTCTCCAACACGTCCGGGGAGGCGAGGGGTTGGGCCGGCGAGGGCGCGGGCCGGGGGTGGCGCGCGGTGACCAGGCCGGTGTCGAGGAGGTCGGTGACCAGGATGCGCACGATCGCCACGGGCAGGCGCAGGTGGGCGGAGATCTCCACCACCGCCGTCGGGCCGCGGCACAGCCGCAGGATCCGGGCGTGCTCGGACTGCATGCCGGGGGCGGGCCCGCTCTCGGCCACGATGAGGGTCACCGCGTCCAGGGACTCGTCGGCCCCGCCGCTGCGGCCCGAGGTGATGACGTAGAGGCGGTCGGGCCCCTCCTGGTGGTGCGGGCGGGTCATACCGGTCCCGTGACGGCGCGGGGCGGGGTGGTCAGGTGCTCGCCCATCTGCTCGACCAGCTCGTTCATGTTGTGGCCGACCAGGCCGGGTTCGGCCTCCTCGGAGGTGATGACGGCCAGGTGGGCACCGTGTCCGGCCTCGACGATGAAGAGCAGGCCGCCGTAGAACTCGGCCATGGCCTGGCGGACGCCGCCCGCCCCGTCCCCGAACTCCACCGAGGCGCTGTGCGCCAGGCTCTGCACCCCGGCGGCGATCGCGGCGAGGTGGTCGGCGCTGTCGGCGCGCAGGCCGGAGCTGTGGCACAGCTTGAGCCCGTCGCGGGAGAGCACGAGGGCGTGGCGGGTGCCGGGCGTGCGTTCCAGGAGGCCTTCGAGGAGCCAGGTCAGCTTGTCGAGGTCCATCATGCGTCCTTGTCGGTCGGGCCGCGCACCGCGGAGCGGAACTCGCCGAAGCCCCTCGCCACGGCGGCGGGGTTGCTCGTGCGCGGTGCGGGCCTGGTGTTCTCGGCCGCCGCGAGGGTCCGGCCGCGGCGGCGCCGGGGCAGTCCGCCGACGTCCTCGGCGGTGGTCTCCGCCTCGGCCGGAGCGGCCGGGACGGGCGTGGGGGTGGTCCGGGGTTCCCGTGCGGTCTCGGGCGGGGACGCCGGGGGGTCGGGGACCGCGGGCGCGGGGAGGGGTTTGACGAGCTTGCGGGGCAGCAGGAGGACGACCGCGGTGCCGCCCCGGGAGGAGGAGCGGAAGGACACCGACAGGCCGTAGCGGTGGGCGATCTGGCCGACGACCGAGAGGCCCAGGCGGGTTCCGGAGATGGCGGCCAGGTCCAGGCCGTTCTCGACGGTGCGGCGGGCGCGGCGCAGGGCCTCCTCCCCCATGACCAGGCCGCCGTCCTCGACCATGACCGCGATCCCGGCCTGGACCTCCTCCACGTGGACGTGGACCTCGGCAGTGGGCGGGGAGAACCTGGTGGCGTTGTCCAGGATCTCGGCCAGGGCGTGGATGACGCCCTCGGCGGCGAACCCGGCGACCGCCTGTGTGGAGGCGTTGTGCACGCGTACGCGCTGGTAGGCGCCGATGCGGGCCATGGCGCCGCGGACGACGCTCTCCATGCCGATGGCCCGGCCCCAGCGGCGGCCGGAGCGGGCCCCGGTGAGGACGGCGATGCTGTCGGCGATGCGTCCGGTCTGGGCGGTGCTGTGGTCCAGGTGCATGAGGTCACCGAGGATGTCGGCGTTCGCGTCGCCGTCGCCGTGGCGCTCCTGCATCCGGCGCAGGTCGGCGAGCATGGTGGTGCTCAGAGCCTGGACGCGCCCGGCGGCGGTGGCGCAGGCGGCCATCGCGGCCGAGCGCCGGCGTTCGGCCGCGGCGATCTCGGTGGCGACGGCCCGCAGGACGGCGCGGCCCCCGTGGTCGGCGGGAAGGGGCAGGGCGCGCAGGACGGTGTCGGCGGAGTCACCCGCGCGCAGGCGCCGGGCCAGGAGGGGCAGGTGCTCGTCGGCCAGGGAGGCGCTGTCGGCGCGCAGCGCGTCGAGCCGGGCGCCCAGGTCGCGGATCCGCCGGTCGCGCTGGTTGAGCAGCACCGCGAGGACCAGCAGGAGCAGGAGGAGGACCGCGAAGGCGGCCAGGACGGGCAGGGTCCGGGCCTCGGGCACGGCCCACAGGAGCACGGCCCAGAAGGGCAGCGCCGCGAGCGGGAGGAGGAGCCAGCGCGGCGCGGACAGCCACGCGGGCAGGGCTCCTCGAGGAAGGGGGGTCTCAGCAGTCATGGGGCTCCACGTCCAGCCGCGCCGTCGCTCCTGGTTCCGGCACGGGCGGACGCACCGAAGGGGACATTTCCGGCACACTGGGCACACCCAAAGGAAGGGGACGAATTTCCCCAACCTCAGCTTTTCGGTGTACGGCGAGTCAACATACCACCAGATACCTCGGGCGGCCATGTCGGCATAATGAATCCTTATCGCACATGGGGGGACGGAGAGCGGGATTCCCTACCACAGCGTGCGTTCCGGAGAGTGATAATCCACAGGGCGAGAAGGCCCGACCCTTTCCGGAAGCCATTGTCGGGCGCGCGCCTTTTCCAGTCGTGAACTGCGGGAACCGTGCGGTGACGGGTCCGGAGGGAAGCGCGGTAAGGGTGGACACAGTGTGACGGGTGGGGTTCAGGCGAGACGCCCGCGGTCGTGGGTGGCGGCTGGCGGACCGCGCGGCCGTTGATTCGGTCGCGGAGGCGAGGCGCCCTCCCCCACCAGGGAGGAGGGTGTGCCGGGAAGGCGAAAGCAGCACTTAGCGGACGTTTTTCGCCTCTGGCGGGCGTATATAGAGACACACCCGAAACAGCCAGCCTGGAGTGTCCCAGGTCACATGTGCCACACTCGGCGCACCGGACGATGTTTTGGGATCGGGGTGGCCCCCGGGCGCCGGAGGTGGTTCGACCTCAGGTCAGCGGGGAATCTTGACGTGGACCGACGCGTTACACCCCGCGAGACCGCACAAGCGCCTGGAGGCACCCACACGATGGCCGAGCGAGCACTTCGCGGCACCCGGCTCGGGGCGACGAGCTACGAGAACGACCGCAACACCGACCTGGCTCCGCGGCAGGAAGTCACCTACGACTGCACCCGGGGCCACCGCTTCTCGGTCACCTTCGCGACCGAGGCAGAGATTCCCGCCGAGTGGGAGTGCCGTTTCTGCGGCGACCGCGCCCTGCGGAGGGACGGCTCCGGCGAGGAGCCCAAGAACGCCAAGCCCACGCGCACCCACTGGGACATGCTGCTGGAGCGCCGGAGCATGGAGGACCTGGAGGAGGTCCTCGCCGAGCGCCTGGCCCTGCTCCGCGCCCGCCGCCGCGAGGAGGCGGCCAAGGTGGAGGAGCTCGCCAGGCAGCGGCAGAGCGCCTGACGCCCCGCGACACCCGGGGGCGGCGGACACGGTCCGCCGCCCCTTCGTCGTGTCTGGGTGTTTAGTCCCGCTGGAAGGGATCGCGGGTGATGCCCACCAGTTCCTTCACCGACCCGATCACACGGGTCGGGCGGTAGGGGAACTGCTCGGCGGTCTCGCGCCCGGAGATGCCCGAGAGCACCAGCACGGTTTGGAGGCCCGCCTCCAACCCGCTGAGCACGTCGGTGTCCATCCGGTCGCCCACCATCAGGGTGTTCTCCGAGTGCGCGCCGATCCGGCGCAGCGCCGACCGCATCATCAGCGGGTTGGGCTTGCCCACGAAGTAGGGGCGTCGGCCGGTGGCCTTCTCGATCAGCGCGGCGACCGCGCCCGTGGCGGGCAGCGGACCCTCGGCGCTGGGACCGGTTTCGTCGGGGTTGGTGGCGATGAACCGGGCGCCGCCGCGGACCAGCCGGATCGCGCGGGTTATGGCCTCGAAGCTGTAGGTGCGGGTCTCACCGAGCACCACGTAGTCGGGGTCGTGCTCGGTCATCACGTAGCCGACGTTGTGCAGGGCGGTGGTCAGGCCGGACTCGCCGACGACGTAGGCCGACCCGTTGGGGCGCTGGGTCTGGAGGAACTGGGCGGTGGCCAGGGCCGACGTCCAGATCGACTCCTCGGGGATGTCCAGGCCCGAGCCGAGCAGACGTGCTCGCAGATCGCGGGGGGTGTACATGGAGTTGTTGGTCAACACCATGAACGGGATCCCGTTCTCGCGCAGCTCCGCGATGAGTTCGTCCGCGCCCGGGATGGGGTGCTGCTCGCGTACGAGCACGCCGTCCATGTCGAATAGGTAGTTCCACTCGTTGCTCACGTGCCCCATTGTGCCGTCAGGGGCAAGGAGCACGCCATTCCCACCCCCCGGTAGCCGGGCACCCTCACACCGGTCCGGCCCCGGTCGCGGGCTCCTCCTCGGGGAAGCGCCCGTCCAGGTGTTCGCGGGCGGCCGGGGATGCCCGTCCCGTGCGCGTCGCGCCGGGCGGCCGGAAGCCGGGCCCGGTCTCAGATCGGCGGCCACGGCACCGCGGGCCAGTCCGGCGCCGGGTAGGGGTGGATGCCGTGCCGGATGAGCAGGTCCACCCGGCTGCGCACCGCGTAGGCCTCCGGGCCGGTCAGGTGCAGCGCCAGCTCCCGGGACAGGGCGCTGTCCGCGTCGGCGAGCTGGTCGCGCACCGACCCCAGGGCCTCCAGGGCGTCCGGGAGCAGCGGCTGGCCCTGCCACTGCCACAGCACGGTGCGCAGCTTGTAGTCCTCGGCGAGGGAGACCCCGTGGTCGCAGCCGTACAGGTGTCCGCCGGGGGTGGGCAGCAGGTGGCCGATCTTGCGGTCGGAGTTGTTGATGACCGCGTCGAACACCGCCATGCGGCGCAGGTCGGCGTTGTCGGTCTCCCGCGCCAGGGCGACCAGGTCCACGGTGGTGTCGCCGTGCACCCACAGCTGCACCATGCCCTCGCCGAACGGACCGTCGCGGTGCACCGTGGGCGGGACGACCGCCCAGCCCAGCGCCTCGGAGACGGCGTGGGCGCTGACCTCGCGCCCGGCCAGGGTGCCGTCGGGGAAGTCCCACAGCGGCCGCTCCCCCGCCACCGGCTTGTACACGCAGGCGGCGGAGCGCACACCGTCGGAGACGGTGCAGTACAGGGTGGCGTTGGAGGCGGCGGTCAGCCGCCCCTCCACGGTGATCTCGCCGGTGCGGAGCAGGTCGAGCCCGACGGCCGGGCTGAGGCCGTCGAAGGCGTCGGCGGTGTCCCTCATCGCGGGCCCCCGGGTCTGCGCGCCCGGTGGCCCGCCGCTGGTGTGCTCATCCGCGCCTCAGACGAGGCTGTCCGGCCGGTAGCCGTTCTGGCGTACGCAGATGTGGCCGTTGGGGTCGAGCGGGCGTCCGCACAGCGGGCAGTCCGGGCGTCCGGCGGCGACCACCTTCAGCGCGCGTCCGGCGAAGGAGCGGGCGGCGCCGGGGGTGAGGTAGACGCGCAGGACGTCGCGGTGGGCGGGGGCCTCCTCGGCGAAGACCTCCAGCTCCTCCTCGTCGTCCTCGACCAGGTCCTCGCCCGCGGTCTCGTCGATCTCCTGGGCCTCGATGATGACGCGGGCGGCCTCGGCGTCCCAGGCCAGGGCCAGGGTGCCGACCCGGAAGTCCTGCTCGATGGGCTGCTCCAGGGGAGCGTCGTCCTCGGGCGGGGCGGTGTCCTCCGGCGGGGAGCCGAAGCGCCGGTGCACCTCTTCCAGTAGTTCCTCGATGCGGGTGGCGAGCGCCTCGACCTGCGCCTTCTCCAGAACCACGCTGGTGATGCGCCCCTCGCCCACGGCTTGGAGGAAGAAGGTGCGGTCTCCCGGCTGGCCCACGGTCCCCGCGACGAACCGCTCCGGCGGATTGAACTGAAAGACGGGCATGGCAAGAACCTTACGGGATGCGGGCGTCCCGGTGCCAAACCCGTCGGACGCGCTGGTGAGCCGTGCTGGAGGCGGGGAGCCGGGCGTCGGACGGGCGTGCGCCGCGCCACGGCGCCTTGCCTTCAACAAATGTTGAGGTTGTTGGTTCGTCCCAGCGGGACGGCCCACCGGTGCCGGGGCCGTCCAGGGGTTCGGTACCCGGAAGTCCCCTGACGATCCGCCGGGGCGGGAGCGGGCCCGTCAGGGTGCGTCGGCGGCGGTCTCCTGGGAACCGGCGCCGCCGCCCACGGCCGCGTCCCCGCTGGCCTCGGCGGGGGTCGGCAGACTGGCGGGCAGGCTCTCCCCGGTGTCGTTGAGCTTGTTGAGGAAGGGACGGGTGCGTGTGTAGGTGATGGAGGTGACCGAACAGGGGTCCACCCGCAGGCGCTGGAAGAGGTCCAGGTGCATGCCGAGGGCGTCGGCGACGATGGACTTGATGATGTCGCCGTGGCTGCACACCACGTACACGGGCGGGTCCTCGGGCGCGGACGGGGCGTCGGCGGCGGAGGCCGCGTGCGGCGCTGAGAGCAGGCGGCTGTTCCAGTCGCGGACGGCCGCGACGGCGCGGGCCGAGGACGCGGCGAGGGCCTCCCCGCCGGGGAAGCGCGCGGCGCTGGGGTGGTCCTGCACCACGCGCCAGAGGGGCTCGTCGGACAGCTCACCGAGACCGCGGCCGGTCCAGGAGCCGTAGTCGCACTCGACGAAGCGCTCGTCGGTGGTGACGGGGACGCCGAGCTGCGCGGCGACGGCCTCGGCGGTCTCCTGGCAGCGTTCGAGCGGGCTGGAGACGAGGACCGCCGGGCGGAGCCCGGTGAGCCGACCGGCCAGGTGCGCGGCCTGGACGCGGCCGGTGTCGTTGAGGTGGACGCCCGCGGCGCGCCCCGCGAGGCGGGGGCCGGTGGCGTCGGTCATCCCGTGCCGGATGAGGAGGAGGGTGACCGCCTCGGGCGGGGGCGGCGGGGTCGGGGTGTCCTGGGGTGCTGCGGGTGTCGCCATGGTCACAGGGTAGGCCCGGAACGGACGGGAGCGCGGGACCCCGGCCGGGGTCGCGGGAACGGTGTGCCGGGGCGGGCGCGGTGTCGGCGCCGCCGCGTCGCCCGAGGGCGCCAGCGCCCCGGCCCGCACGGAGACGGCGGATCCGGGCCACCAGGTTCGGGCCCCCCGCTCCCGGCCCCGGGACACGGCCGTGAGCGCGGCGAACGCCCCGGTGGCGGCCGCCCCGGAGGGATGTGGCGAGGGTGTGTCCGGGGACGACGTCGGACGGACGCGGTACTCTCCGCCGCATGGAACAGCGACAGGTGGGCAGATCAGGGCTCTGGGTCTCACGTACCGCTCTCGGCACGATGACCTGGGGCAAGGACACCTCCGAGGAGGAGGCCGGGCAGCAGCTCACCGCGTTCGTCGACGCGGGCGGCACGCTCGTGGACACCGCGGACATCTACACCGGCGGCCAGAGCGAGCGGGTCCTGGGACGCCTGCTGCGCGCCTCGGTGCGCCGCGAGGACGTGGTGGTGGCCACCAAGACCGGCCACACTCCCGACGGCTACCGGCCGGTGGACGCCTCCCGGCGGCACCTGCTGGCCTCCCTGGACGCCTCGCTGCGGCGCCTACAGACCGACTACGTGGACCTGTGGCAGCTGCACGTGTTCGATCCCGCCACCCCGCCCGAGGAGTCGCTGGCCGCGATGGAGACTGCCGTGGCGGCGGGCAAGGCCCGCTACGTGGGCACGGGGAACCTGGAGTCGTGGCAGTTCGCGACCCTGGCCACCTGGCAGCGCGCGCGGCCCGGACGGGTGCCCCTGGTGAGCGTGGGGACCGAGTACTCGCTGCTCAACCGGAGCGCCGACCACGGTCTGCGGCCCGCCGCGGCGGTGGCCGGGGCCCACCTCATCGCGTGGTCGCCGCTGGGCCGCGGTGTGCTCACCGCCAAGTACCGCAACGGGACGCCGCCGGACTCGCGGGCGGCGTTCCCCCACATGGCGCCGTACGTGGAGCCCTACCTGGACGAGCGCAGCCGCCGGGTGGTGGAGTCGGTGTGCACGGCGGCCGAGGGGCTGGGCGTGTCGCCGCTCGCGGTGGCGCTGAGCTGGGCGCGCGACCAGGAGGGCGTGGCCGCGGCGGTGGTCGGACCGCGCACCCTCGCGCAGCTGGAGGAGATCCTGGGTGTGGAGGGCGTGGAGCTGCCGCCCAAGATCCGCGACGCGCTCGACGACGCCACGGCGCGCCCCGAGCGCTGACGCCCCTCCTCCGGTCGGTGCTCCCCGATCCCCGCCTCCGGGCCCCGGACGCGGGGACGCGAACGACCACGACGGCCTCGGGTCGCCCTCTCCCCCGATCCCCGGTCCCCGGGCCGCGCGAACCAGCGGACGCCCCTCCGGTGACCGCGCCCGCCCCACCCGCGCGGTGCGCCCACCGCCGGCCCCACGGTGAGCGAGCCCTCCGACGGGCCCGCCCTCACCGCACGGCGGACCCCCGTTGGTTCCTGGTGCGGCCGGACCGGTCAGACCCGGGCCGCGGGCGGGATCGCGAAGTTCTTGTCGAACACGTTGTGCGGGTCGTACACGGCCTTGAGGGCCCGCAGCCTGTCCAGGGTGGGTTCGGGGAAGGCCCGCGCCAGCGCCTCGGGGCCGGTGCGGGTGTCGAAGCTCAGGTACATGCCCTCCAGGTGCTTGTCCAGGTCCGCCCACCGTTCGTCCATGCGCGCGGCGCTGCGGGTCGCCGTCATGGCCGCCAACGAGAAGTTCTGCGACCGGTGGGCGTAGGCGGTGGCGTCGGCCGCGACGTCGTTGACCGCACCGCCGACCTGTCTGAGCTGCATGAACATGACGTCGCCCGAGGCGAGTAGCCCGGCCAGCCCCTCGGCCGCGTCCGGGGTGATGTGGCGCAGCAGGCCCGAACGCGACTCGGGCAGCCCGTGGCCCTGGTGCGGCCCGTCGGCGCGGACGAGGAGGGCGGAGTAGGGCGCGAGCTGGGCGCGCTGGTCCAGGACGGGGCCCACGGACAGGAAGGGCTCCAGCGCCTGCACGGCCAGGTCGGTGTCGTCCCCGGCGTGGACCACCATGGCCTGGGCCGCGGGACCGCGTCCGCCGCGCGCGGGGCCCGTGGTGAGGAAGGCGGTGACCTCGCGCGGCGCGGCCTCGGCGACCTCTCCCCAGGCCCGGAGGAAGGCGGCGGTGTCGGTCGCGTCGTAGACGAACTGGCCGAGGACCACGTCGCGCACGGGGGCGGCCGTGGCCTCGACGGCGGTGAGCACGCCGAAGTTGGCGCCCGCGCCGCGCATGGCCCAGAACAGGTCGGGGTGGTGCCGGGCGTCGGCGCGCACGGGCGTTCCGTCCGCGGTGACGACCTCGACGGCGGTGACGTTGTCGATGGTCAGGCCGTGGGCGCGGGCCATGTAGCCCAGGCCGCCGGTGGTGGCCAGGCCCCCGACGCCCACTCCCCCGTGGTCGCCCGAGCTGAGGGCCAGGCCGTGGGCGGCGAGGGTGTCGGCGACCTCGCCCCAGCGGGCCCCGGCGCCGAGCCGGACCAGGCCGGAGTCGGCGTCCAGGACCTCGACGCCGTTCATCCGCGAGAGGTCCACGACGACGCCGCCGTCGCCGGTGGAGCGCCCGCTGATGCCGTGGCCGCCGCTGCGCACGTGCAGTTCGGCGTCCTGGGCGCGGGCGTGGGCGAGGGCCTCGGCGACCTCTTCGGCGCTCCCGGGGCGCAGGACCAGGCCCGGTGAGCCGTGCTGCATGTAGCCGTGGCGGACGCGGGCGTAGGCGCGGTCGCCGGGTTCGACGGCGTGCTCGCGCAGGCTCTCGGGGACGGCGTCGTAGTCGATGCCGGAACGGCGCGCGGCCAGGGAGGCGGCGGCGCGGGCCGGTCCGGTGGCGGTGCCCGCGTCGGCGCGCTCCCGGTCGACGGCCTCGCGCAGGGCGGGGGCGACCTCGGCGCCGAAGGTCTGGATGGCGCGCGGGTCGTCGGTGCCCACGATGAACGTGGAGTAGCCGTGTTCGAGGACCAGGGGCAGCAGGTCGTCGACCCACTGCTCGGGCGGGCCCTGGAGGAAGTCCTTGCCGGTGGGCAGGAAGGCGCTCTGGCCGAGGTTGAGCATGCGGCGGACCTGGCGGGGGTCGCGCCCGGCGGCGAGCGCGGCCTCGTCGATGGTCCGGTGGGAGTCGGCCATGTCCTCCAGCTTGAGGTAGCCGAGGCTGGGCAGCCAGCCGTCCGCCTTGGCGCCGACCAGGCGCAGCATGCGGGGCTTGTAGGCGCCCAGGCTGATGCCGATCTCGTGGGCGGGCGCGGGGCCGCGCTTCATGCCGCGCACGCGGTGGTGCTCCCCGTCCACGCGGACGCCGCCGCGGGCGTCGGTGTCCCAGACGGCGCGGATGACGTCGATGCCCTCGCTGAGCGCGTCGACGGCCTGGCGCGGGGTGAGGCGCCTGCCTCCCATGGCCTCGATGCCGTCCCAGAAGGCCCCGGCGCCCAGGGCGAGTTCGAGACGGCCGTGGGAGAGCAGGTCGAGGCTGGCGGCGGCGCGGGCGAGCACCCCGGGCGGGCGCAGGGGCAGGTTGAGGACGTTGGCCGACACCCGCAGGCGCGTGGTGCGCGCGGCGACCCAGCTGAGCAGGGTCCAGGTGTCGAGGAAGCCGGGGTTGTAGGGGTGGTCCTGGAAGGTGGCCAGGTCCAGTCCGGCCGCCTCGGTGAGTTCGGCGAGCGCGACCGTGCGGTCCGGGTCCTGCGCCGCGGGTGTGACGAAGGTGCCGAACCTCAGGGGGTGTCCGTAGTCGGGCATGGGTTCTCTCCTCGGGGGGAAGCCGAAACTAGTTTGCTGAACCAACGATGTTGGCAACAACTTATCTTGTGTTCCACCTATTCCTGGTAACCTCGGGGCATGGCACTCCCCACTCCGAAGCCCGGCCGGCCCCCGGCAGAGGCCGCGGACCCGGTTCCGGCCTCGGTCACCGGCACGGCCGCGGACGCGTCCGCGGACCCAGACGCGGGCGCGAACTCGGTCCCGGTCGCAGGCGCGGACTCGGTCCCGGACCCGGATCCGGAGCAGGACACGAACCTGGGGTGGTCGTTGGCCGTGGTCCTGCGCCGGTGGCACGAGCGGGTGGAGGCGGTCCTGGACGGCGTCCCGCACGGCAGCCGCGGCTACCACGTGCTCACCGCGGTCTCGCTCGACGAGCCCCCCACGCAGGCGGCCCTGGCCGAGCGGCTGCTGATCGACCGCAGCGTGATGACCTACCTCCTCGACGACCTGGAGGAGGCCGACCTCGTGCGGCGCCGGGTCGACCCCGGCGACCGGCGGGTACGGCGGGTGTGCGCCACCGCGCACGGCCACGAGGTCCTGGCCTCGGTCAGCGAACGGGTGCGGGAGGTGGAGGAACAGGTCCTGGCGGGTCTGGACGCGCCCGCGCGCGAGCTGTTCCGCGGAATCGCCCAGCGCGCGGCCGTCGCCATCCAGGAGTCCTCCCCCACGACCGACCCGTGCGCGGCCGTGCGGCAGGTCGTCGGCGAGGGGGACCCGGCCGGGGAGCCCGGAAAACGGGAGGGGCAGGGCAAGCGGGAAAGGCGGGGGAAGCGGGAGAACCAGGGGCGTTCGCGGGGTTAGGGAAGCTCCGAAGCGCGCCCGGGAGGCCCGGGGAGTCCGGGGAACCGGGGCAGGCGTCGGCGGGCGGACCCCGGGAGCGGGAACTGAGCGTCGTCGCCAGTCGATAGGCTCCCCCAGAGTCCGTGAACCGTATGACGAGGGGAACCGCCCGAGGTGTCCGAGGCAGAACAGGTCAGTGCTGTCCTTGACCGGATGGGCGCGCCGGGCGCCCTGGCGCCCCGGCTGCTGGGCGTGCTGGGGCCGGGAGCCGCCGCCGCGCTGGACGCGAACCCGTGGCTGCTGCTGCGCCTGCCGCAGGTGAGCGCGGAGCAGGCCGACTTCTGCGCCCGCAGGCACCTGGGCGAGGGGGCGCGGCCCGACGACCCCCGAAGGCTGGCGGCGTTCACCGAGCACGTGCTGCGGATGTCCGCCGCGCGCGGGCACACCGTGGTGGAGGAGAAGAAGCTGGCCTCGGTGGTCGGCAAGCTCGGAGTGGCCGATCCGGCCGCCGCGCTGGAGGCGGCCGTGGCCGACGGAAGCGCGGTGGTGCTGGAGAGCACCGACGAGGACGACGACGACTTCGACTTCAGCGAGGGCGGGGTGCCGGACCTGCCCGACCCCGAGCTGTTCTACGCCCTGCCCGACGTGGGGCACGCCGAGCAGCGGTTGGGCGACCAGCTGCTGCGGCTGATCGGCGGCAACGAGCCGATCATGGACTCGGCGACCGCGGGCGAGACGGTGGACGCGGCCGTGGAGCAGGGCGGTTTCGCGGTCTCGGACCGTACGCGCGAGGCCCTGGTGACGGTGGCCCTGCGTCCGGTGACGGTGCTGCGGCACGGCCCCGGCGACGCCGCGGAGGTCGCGCGGGCGCTGGTGTGCATGGACGCGATCGCCACCGACAGCCAGGTGGGGATCGCGGTGGCGGCGCCGACCGCGCAGGCCGCGGCGGCGGTCAACGCCGAACTGGCGCGGGTCCGCGGGGAGCGGGCCGCGGCCGGGGGTTCCGAGGGGGCGCGGGCTCCCGTGGAGACCGGAGGGAAGCCGGAGACCGGAGGGAAGCCGGAGACCGGAGGGAAGCCGGAGACCGGGGACACCGAAGAGACACCGGAGTCCGAGGGCGCTGAGGAGGCTGAGGACCCTGACACGCAGGGGTCCGAAGAGGCCGAGGAAGCCCAGGAGGCACAGGAAACACAAGGGGGGCAGGAACCCGAAGAGGCCCCGAAGCCCCCCGTACGGGCGGTGTCGCTGTCCGAACTGCTGGCGCAGGCGCCGGTGAGTGCCGGGCTGGTGGTGCTGTGCGAGGCGATGTCGGTGGGCGCGGCCCGTGCCGCCGAACTGGCATCGGTGTGCGCGGACGAGGCCCACCTGGTGCTGCTGGCCGACCCGAGCCAGGCGCCGTCGGCGACGCCGGGCCAAGTGGTGCTGGACGTGGCCGCGTCGCGGACCGCGCACGTGGCCGAGGTGGCCGACGACAGCGCGCCGGGGCCGATCGCGGAGCTTGCGGCGGCCGTGGCCGAGGGCGGGGTTCCCGAGGTGGAGGCGCCCGGACGCGAGGTCGTGCGGGTTCTGGCGGCGTCGGCCGAGGAGGCGGTGCACCGGGTGGTGCAGCTGGTGACGGACTCGATTCCGCGCGCGTTGGGGATCGGGGCCGAGCACGTGCAGGTGGTGACCGCGCGGGAGGACGGCCCGGCCGGTGCGCGGGCGGTCAACGCCGCGTGCAAGGAGAGGCTGAACCCGGGCCCGGGTGCGCACGGCGGGTTCGACGTGGGCGACCGGGTGCTGTTCACGGCGGAGGGCCCCGGCTACGGGCCCGGTGACACGGGTCATCTGCGCGAGGTGGACGGCGGCGCCGTGGTGGAGCTGGTCGGCGGCGGCCGGGTGAAGGTCACCGACCCGGCGGCGCTGCGCCCGGGCTGGGCGGTGACGGTGGCCGCCGCGCACGGGGGCCGCTGGCCCGCCGTGGTGGCGGTGTTCCCGCCGGAGGTGCCGGTGTCGCGGCCGCAGGTGTACACGACGCTGACCCGCGCGACGCGGCACGTGTCGTTGGTGGACGCGACCGGCGGCGGGTTGGAGACCGGGGTGCGGGAGAACGCGGCGAAGGAGCGGACGACCCGCCTGATGAGGATCCTGCGCGAGGGGTAGGGGTTCGCCGCGCACACGGGGACGGTCCCTCGCCGGCTACCGTGCGGTCCCTTCGTTCCCCGTACTGGATGAACGCCGCAGGGTGGCCTCAGGCGTGCGACAGGAACCGGCTCCGCCCAGGGGCGGGCGGGGCCGGTTTGCACTACTTCGCTACTGGCCGCGCACCGCAGCCAGTAGCGCCGTCCACTCAGAAGCCTCGGCCGACAGGTGACCCAACTCCCGGTGCTGAGTGTCCCGAACGTGGGTGGCAGGCCCTTCCGCGACCTCCACACAGTCCCCACCCCGGCCGTCGCTGTAGCTGGACTTGTGCCAGGAACCGTTCTCGGCGGTGCTCATCACAGACCTTTCATTCTCGCATGGAGGATTTCGAGGGACCGTCGTGGAGACAGCGCTTCGGCTACTGGCCGCGCACAGCGTTCATCAGCGCGTTCCACTCCGATGCGGGCACCGTGAGGTAACCCAACTCCCGATTCTGGGTGTCACGAACCAGCGTCTCAGAGCCCTCGCTAACCTCGACACAACTTCCGCTACCGCTGCTGTAGCTGGCCTTATGCCACACACGTTCCGTCATCACTCAACCATCTCTCGCACCATCTGGAGTGACGCCGACTCCGAATGTGCTTCTCCTTGGAGAAGCCCGAAGGTGGTCACGCACTCCTGATACCGGTCCTTGTCGCTGACCACTGTCTCCCCAGTCATGTACTCCGCAGAAGCCACAGAAGGTTCATCTGCAAAGGTGTACAACCGGAAGGGACCCCCGCTTCCGTAGTGCCTCTTAGTGCCCCGGGGGATGATCTGCACACGTACCCTACCGCTCCCCATCTCGCGGAGAACACGCTGCACCTGCTCATGCAGCAACTCAGGACCACGGTTCCCGACTTGCTGATGGAACACCGCCTCAGTGATGAGGAAGAGCATCAGCGGCCGGGGCTCCTCCCCTAGGAGGCGCTGCCGGGCCATACGCCCCTGCACAAGTTGGTCGATCGAAGTCGAAGCCATCCCGGGGAAGATGTCTTCGAAGACCGCGCGAGCGTACTCCTCAGTCTGGAGTAAGCCGGGAAACACCAGCGGTTGGAACTCTCGAATCTGGGTGGCCGCCCCCTCCAACTCAGGCAACTCCGCAAACCGGAACGGCGTTTTCACCTGACGGCTGGCTTTCTCCCACTCCTCAGCGATGCGCCCTCCGGCTTTGAGAGCTTCGTCCAGCTTGTTGACGTACTTCTCATCGACCTTCCGTGCGCCGGTCTCCCACGAGGAGTAACAGCTTCCGACGACGCCGAGCACCTTGGCGATGTCGACTTGCAGCAGGCCAAGGGCATCGCGGTGTTTCCGCATCTGCTTCCCGAAGTACTTCCACGCGGGGTCAGTGGGTCGCTTCGTCACGAGTTCCTCCAGGACTTCACTGAGAGGAACATATTACACAGGACTTTCTCCCCATGGGAGGAGTCTTCTGTGGAATCTCCAATCGCACGACGGTTGCGTGAAGTCTCTTGAACTGGTCACTTCACTGAGAGATCGTGTGATCACGGAGGACCGGCTGTGGAATTCGGAGAATTCTTCACACTGCACCGCGGAAGCCTTGTGGTGTGACGAAAGCCTTGAAATATGACACACCGGCCGAAAAGAAGCCCCGGAGACCGAAGTTGGAAGCGGTCTCCGAGGCAAGGTGCTCCACCCCGAGACACCCGAGGTGAGACATGAACAAGCCTATCGTCCAGGCCCCGGCACTTCCACGCCGACTGTGCGGAACCGTCACCAAATCAGGCATCCTGCTCGGCCCCGACCTCGGTCACGTCAAGATCGCACGTCGCTGGGCCGCGCAGGCCACCCGTTCCCGGCCGAGCCTGGCCGAACCGGTCAGCGTCGCCGTAAGCGAGATGACCACGAACGCACTGCGTCACTCGGCCTCCGGCCTCCCCGGAGGCACCATCCGTGTGGAGATCGAACGCACTCCGCGCCACCTGGAGCTACGGGTGACCGACAACGGGCCGAAGCAAGGGATGGCCGCCACGTTCCCGCGCGTGCCCGCCCCCCAACCCCTGCGCCCCGGCGGCAACGGGCTGCGCCTGGTCGAGGCCCTGTGCTCCTACTGGGACTGGAAGCAGCACTCCTGCGGCGCGATCACCGTCCGCGCGGTCTTCCCCTGGTGACCCATTTCCCCTGGTAACCCAGTCGCTCCAGGCTCCGTGCCGTCCCCCCGTGGCGGCGCGGACAAAGGGCCGGTGACCTCCGTACCGGCCCTGGGCCCCGCCTCTTCCTTCCCCGGGGAGGCGGGGCCACCAGCCACCCCACCCGCTCCACCGCTTCCTTCCAGCACGCTCATCGAACACGGAAAGCCCCTCATGCCCGACTACCGCGACCTCCTCGACGGCCGCCCCGACGTCCTCACCCCCGGCGAAGTCGCCGCCCTGTTCAACGTGCGCCCCCGCAGCCTCCACCGAGGCGACTGGGACAGCGTGCTCAAACCGTTCCGCACTCCGGGCGGAGCACGGCGCTACCCCAAGGAACACATCGCCACCCTCCTACACCAGCCGGACCCCACGACCTCCCCGTGAGCCTGCGCGAAGTCCGTCCTCTCACACCTCATCGGAGCCAAGCCCAGGCGGATCCTCCAGCAGGCGTCCGCCCGTTTTCGAGGCGACAAGGCGACACGGGGGGCCGGTCACGCGGACCGCAGCCGCGACCGGGATCGGGGACGGCGGTTCAGTGGAAGTACTGGCGGCACTCGCCCGTGAACACCGAGCCCAGTTCCGCGCGCAGCGCCTCCCGGGCGCGCTCGGCGACTCCGGGCCCACCACGGTAGACCTGGGTGGCCAGCCCCTCGGCCACGGCGGCCACGCGGGCGGCGGCCGCGACGGCGTCCACGTCCGCCTCCACCTCACCGCACTCCACACCGTTGCCCACCGCACGGGCGATCTCGGCGTGCAGCGCGTCCGCGGTGCGCGCGTCCACCTCGGCCAGGGCCGGGTTCTCCAGGGCCCGTCCGGCGAAGACGCGGATCACCCGGAACTCCGCCCGGCGGGATTCGTCCAGCGGCAGGTGCTCGGCCAGGGCGGCCAGCAGGATCTCCGCGATGGTCCTCTCGTGCCGGGCCCCCTCGCCGACGACGTCCGCGACGCGGGTGGCGACGGCCGTGCTGACCCGCTCGAACGCGTGCAGCAGCATGTCGTCCTTGGACGGGAAGTAGTGCTGCACGAGTCCGACGGAGATCCCCGCGCGCGCGGCCGTGCGGGCCACGGTCACGGCGTCCAGCCCCCGTTCGGCGATCAGTTCGCACACGGCGCCGGTGATCTGCGTGCGCCTCTGGGCGTGGTCTGCGGTTCTTGGCACCGGATAACCGTATCATGGTACGGTCATAATCGTATGGAGATACGGTTATCGAAAGGCCCTCTCATGCCCCTCCCCCTCACGCACGTCCCCCTCGCCCTGCTGCTCGCCTTGGTCCCCGTGGCCGCAGCAGTCCCGTCAACCCCCGCCCCCTCCGCGTTCCCGGCAGCCCCGACAGCTCTCGTCGCCCCATCGGCAACTCCCGCGACCCCGACAGCGCCTACGGCCCCACCGGACGGCGCGGCTCCCACCGACCCCGCCGGGATGGACGCCTACGTCCAGGAGCGGATGGAGGCCACCAACACCCCCGGGCTGGCCTACGCCGTGGTCGGCCCCGAGGGCGTCGAGCACCGGGGGGCCTTCGGCGTGGACGGCGACGGCGCCCCGGTCGACGAGCACACCCCGTTCCTGTGGGGGTCGGTGGCCAAGCCCGTGACCGCCACCGCCGCGCTGGTCCTGGCCCGGGAGGGGCGCCTGGACCTGGACGCCCCGGTCGAGGAGTACCTGCCGGTCTTCGCGGAGTTCGGCGCCGACCCCACCGTGCGCGACCTGCTCACCCAGACCTCGGGCCTCACCGCGCGGACCGCCGCCGCCACCAGCGACCTCTACGGCGAGGAGGCCCCGGGTCTGGACGCCCGGGTGGCCCGGATCGCCGCCTCGGAACCGGGGGACCCGGGCACGCACGAGTACAGCAGCGCGAACTACCTCGTGCTGGGCGCCGTCATGGAGGAGGTGACCGGCGACTTCGGCGCCCACCTGAGCGCGAGCGTCCTGGAACCGACGGGGATGGACGGCGTCTTCACCAGCGCGGCCCAGGCTCGGGAGGCGGGGCTGAGCGCCGGGCACCGCACGCTGTGGGGCGTGCCGGTGGCCGACGCCGACGGCGTGGACGACGCGGGGGCGGCCTACGGCTACATGGGCGGGGACATCACCGACCTGGCCGCGTTCGCGCGGGCGCAGCTGGAGGCGGAGCCTCCCGTGCTGGACGCCGCCGCCCTGGAGCGGGCCCGCACGGGGCTGGTCCCGGTTCCCGGTTCGGCGCAGGAGTACGGCCTGGGCTGGCGTGACACCGCCCTGTCCGACCTCGGTGAACCGATCGTCTTCCACGGCGGGTCGACCCCGGGGTACGTGGCGATCGTGGTGGTGCTGCCCGAGCGCGAGAGGGCGGTGGTGGTCCTCCAGAACACCTACGACATGCTGCGCGACAACGGGATCCAGGCGGTCGCCTTCGGGCTGGCCCACATGGTCGCGGGCGGCGACTCCCCCTCCTCCCCCGGCACCGACCCGCTGTACCTGGCGTCGGTGTGGACGCCCACGGCCGCCGCGGCGGCGCTGGGGACGGGTGCCGTCGCGGCCGTGCGGGTCCGGCGGCCCCGCCGGTGGGCGACGGGGCTGTGGTCGGCCCTCGGGCTGGTCGCGGTGGTCGCGGCGGTGGGGCTGACGGCGAGCTACGGTCTGCGCCCGGCACTGACGTGGGTCCCCGACGTGACGGCGGCGACGCTGGCCGCGGGCGTGCTCGGCGCGGCCGTCGTGGTCCTGCGCCCGCTGGCGCACCGGCGCGACCCCCGATCCCGGACCTGACCCCCAGCGCACGGGGCGGCTCCGCCGCAGCCTGCCCGGTGGGCCCGGCCGCGGCGGGCGTGCTCAGATCCGGTCGAGGAACCCGCCGTCGACCATCAGGTTCTGCCCGGTGACGTAGGTCGCGGCCGGGCTGGCCAGGAAGGCCACCGCGCGGGCGACCTCGTCGGGGTGGCCCAGGCGGCCGTAGGGGATGCGCTCGCGGACGGACTCGTAGAACTCCGGGTCGCTTTCGCGGCGGCGCTCCCAGCCCCCGCCCCGGAACTCGATCGGTCCGGGCGAGACGGTGTTGACCCGCACCCCCTCCCCCGCCCAGGCGCGGGCCAGCGAGGACGCGTGGTGGTTGAGCGCGGCCTTGACCGCGCCGTAGGAGCGCGGTCCGGCGGGCACGGTGGTGTGCAGCGCCGAGGTGCTGGAGATCAGCACCACCGCGCCGCCGCGCTCGGAGGCCAGCAGGTGGGGCCGGGCCGCCTCGGTCAGGCGCACGAACGGCATCAGGTCGGCCGCGAAGCCGCGTTCCCACTGGTCGGGGGTGGGCGCGCTGCCGCCGGAGACGTTGGACACCAGCACGTCCAGGCCGCCGAGTTCGGCCGCGGCGTCGTCGACGAAGGAGGGCAGCGCGTCGTGGTCGGTGACGTCCAGGGCGCGCGAGAACACCCGGGCGCCGATCTCCTCCAGCTCCCGGGCCGCCTCGGACAGCGGTTCGGGGGTGCGCGCGCAGATCGCGAGGTCGGCGCCCTCGACGGCGAACAGCTGGGCGATGGCCCGGCCGATCCCCCTGCTGGCCCCGGTCACGGCGACCCGCGCCCCCGTCAGTCCCAGATCCATACCCCGTCCCCTTCAATCTCGGCTCGCACGGCCGTCTGCCAGGGTCACACGCGCCGCTTTCAGCACACGGGTGTACACGCCGCACCTGCCCCACGACAGCAGACGGGCGGGCCGCCCCTGAGGGGTGGCCCGCCCGCGTCAACCTACCGCACGCGCGCCGCGGCACCGGTCCGGAGAGCCGGGGTCGGTGCGGCTGGCGCGGTCAGGGCGGTCGGGCCGGTCAGGCCCCGGTGGAGTGGAAGCCGCCGTCGACGTGGACGATCTCGCCGGTGGTGGCGGGGAACCAGTCGGACAGCAGCGCCACGACCGCCTTGGCCGCGGGCTCGGGGTTGGTGACGTCCCAGCCCAGCGGGGCGCGCTCGGGCCAGTGCTTGGCCAGCTCGGAGAACCCGGGGATGCTGCGGGCGGCCATGGTGCTCAGCGGCCCGGCGGAGACCAGGTTGACCCGGATGTTCTGTTCGCCGACGTAGCGGGCCAGGTAGCGGGCGGTGGAGGTCAGCGCGGACTTGGCCACGCCCATCCAGTCGTAGATGGGGTAGGAGACGCTGTTGTCGAAGTCCAGGGCCACGACCGAGCCGCCGTTCTTCATCAGCGGCATCAGCGAGGTGGTCAGCGACTTCAGGGAGAAGGTCGAGGTGTGCATGGCCGTGGCCACGTCCGACCACTCGGTGTTGAGGAAGTTGCCGCCCAGGGCGTCCTGCGGGGTGAAGCCGATGGAGTGCACGACGCCGTCGAGGCCGTCCACGTGCTCGCTGACGCGGGCGGCCAAGGTGCCGAGCTGCTCGTCGTCGGTGACGTCCAGCTCCAGGATCGGGGGTGTCTCGGGCAGGCGCTTGGCGATGCGCTCCACCAGGCTCAGGCGGCCGTAGCCGGTGAGCACGACCGTGGCGCCCTGCTCCTGGGCGAGGCGGGCCACGTGGAAGCCGATGGAGGAGTCGGTGAGCACCCCGGTGACGAGGATGCGCTTGCCTTCGAGGATTCCCATGTTCGGGTCGTCCGTCCTGTCTGTGGTCCGTTGCGGAAGGGGAGCCCTCCCGGTGGCTGGAGGGAGGAAAAGGGAGGCGAACCCGGTCAGTGGCCCATGCCCAGGCCGCCGTCGACGGGGATCACGGCGCCGGAGATGTAGGCGCCGCCGGGCCCGGCCAGGAAGCCCACCGTCCTGGCGATGTCGTCGGTGGAGCCGAGGCGGCCCAGCGGGACGTTCTTCTTGATCTCGGCTTGGCGGTCCTCGGACAGGACCGCGGTCATGTCGGTCTCGATGAAGCCGGGGGCGACGACGTTGACCGTGATGTTGCGCGAGCCCAGCTCGCGGGCCAGGGAGCGGCCGAAGCCGACCAGACCGGCCTTGGAGGCGGCGTAGTTGGCCTGGCCGCCGGAGCCGAGGAGGCCCACCACGGAGGAGATGAGGATGATGCGGCCCGAGCGCTTGCGCATCATGCCGCGCACGGCGCGCTTGGCCACGCGGAAGGAGCCGGTGAGGTTGGTGTCCAGCACGGAGGAGAAGTCGTCCTCGCTCATCAGGGCCAGGAGCTGGTCCTTGGTGACCCCGGCGTTGGCCACGAGCACCTCGACGGGACCCTGCGCCTCCTCGACCTCCTTGAAGGCGGCGTCGACCTGGGCGGAGTCGGTGATGTCGCAGCGGACACCCAGCAGGCCCTCCGGGGGCTCGCCGGAGCGGTAGGTCACCGCGACGTCGTCTCCGCCCGCGGCCAGTTCACGGGCGATGGCCAGACCGATTCCGCGGCTGCCGCCGGTGACCAGTACCGAGCGCGACATAGGGGCTCCTCTTCTCCTGCGGCTGCTGTGATCAGCCACGACGTGGTGTTCCAGGGGGTGGGACCGCATTGCAGCGTACCGAGCTACCCGGCGGTAAACGCAACCGAGGTGGACAACGGCGCCGGTCCGCCCATGCGCGGGGATTCCGGGCGCACAGGAGGCACGCAGGGGGGATGCCCGAACCACGGGGGTCGGGGGTGAGGTGTGTCACCGAGGTCGTTGACGGGAGAACTCTGAGCCGATCGTGGGTGTCGGGAGGGCGGTCAACGGTGAGGGTTCGGAGGCGAGGGGCCTTTGCGGTGGTGGCGCCAGCTGCCGCGATGGGGATCGGGTCGCGGGTAACGCTTGCTGGAGGCGAGGGGTGGAGCTCTGCTGCGTTGGCACCAAGTTTGCACCAACGGCGGGAGTGGCTCCGGGAGGGCGGTCAGCGCTTGCTGTTCGCGCGTGGTTGCTCGCTCCTGCGTCGGCAGCTGCCGCGAGGTGGTGCGGGAGGGCGTTCAACGGTGGGGGTGTGGGGGTGGTTGCTCGTTCCTGCGTTGGCACCAAGGGCGGCGGGTGTCTGGGGTCCCCGTTCAACGCTTTGGCTGCGGGTGGTGGCCGAGGTAGCGGCGTCAGCTGCCGCGTAGTGGTGCGGGAGGGCGTTCAACGGTGGGGGTTCGGGGGCGGTGGGCCTCTGCTGCGTTGGCACCAAAGGCAGCGAGACTGGCGGGCCTTGGGCAGCGGTACCGACCCCCGTGGTGGGAGTGGGCAACGACGGCGGCCGCGTAGGGCGCGAGTCGCTGGTGGATCCCGGGCGCGCCGGAGGTGGGCACAGCAGTGGTAGGCATGGCAGCGGTGGTCCTGGTGGACACGGGTGGTAGCCCTCTTCCCGAAACCGGGGTGTTCATTCCCGGGGTGGTGGGTGGGGTTCGGGCGGGTGTCCCCGTTCGCGGTGGCCCGAGCGGGCTTCCCTTCCGTTGCGTGCCCGGTGGTGTCGCTGGTGCGCGCGCAGTTCGCGCTGGTACTTGGCCCGGTTGTGCGGGCCGCACAACGGTTGCAGGTTCGCCACCACCGTGCGCCCGCCCCGCGAGAAGGAGGTGACGTGATCGGCCTGGCAGAACGCGACCGGCACCTCACACCCGCCCGGA